>JASHSZ010000660.1 GCA_030040815.1 Streptosporangiaceae bacterium | reverse complement strand
TCCATGAACCCTCCCCGATCAACTCTATGTCATAAAGTAGAGCTTGACTTTATGCCATAAAGCCGAGTCTACTTTATGGCATAGAGTCGTGTACAGAGGTTGAGGCGCGGCCTGCTCGCGACGGCGCGACTCGGGAAAGCTGGTGGACATCATGACTCAATACGGGATATGGGTAAGCTACGGCGGGGATGCCAGGGTCTGGCTCGCCGTCGGCCTGCTGGCCGCCGCCTGCTGCGTGGTGCTGGCCGGGATCCGGCTGCCGCTGCCCGTCGGGTTCACCCGTCCCGGGCCGGCTGGCCGGACCGCCACGATCGCGGCATGGGCCGCCTCGATGCTGGCGCTCCTATTCTGCGTGGCCATTTACGCCCAGCAGGGCGCACGCGATGTCAAGGCGGCCGGGATGAGCGCGCCGGTGCTTCGGTTTCCCATCCTCCCGGTCACGCTGACCGCGGACGCGGTGCTCTTCGTCGTCATCGTGTCGCGCCGCTCCCCTGCCCTGGAGACGAGGCTGGCCAGCGCCGTTATCGGCGCGATGGCCGCACCGATGATCTTCGAGCTGCCCTTCGACCCCTTCGTGGTGGCCAGGGTCCCCGGCTTCCCGCTCGAGCCGCGCAGCTACGTGGCCCTGGTCTACGTGCCCCTGGCGCTGACCGCGATCACCACGCTGCTACTGCTACGGCTGTCGCCGATGGTGCAGCTGACCAGGGCCACGTTCTTCGGCTTCGCGCTGATGCTGGGCGTGTGGGCGGCCTGGGCCGCCCTAGCCGGATTCGGCTACCCGTCGGCCCCGCTCCCGCTGGCGCTGAACATGGCGTCGAAGGTGCTGGCTATCGCCACCGGCCTCACCTTGTTCCTGAGCCCGCCGCCCTCGCCTAGGCCGGCGCTCCAGCCAGACAGCCGTCAGGCCCAGGCCGCCGGGAGCAGTGCCCAGCCAGGGTCCTGACCCCACCCGCACTGTCATTACATGTTCTGGTGTTTCGAGCAAAAGGCGATCATGCCCGACTCGCCCCATCGCTGGTACGTTGAAGTGGACTCTGACGGACGGGGCGAGAAGGGAAACCGGATGGACGGAACGCTCGCGGCAGCCGATCTGGAACTGCTGCGCAAGGATTTCGTCGCCAATCCCGGCTACCGGCTCGCGCAGAACGCGGTGACCAGGGTCTCGGTCGACGACGTCGCCATCAACCGCGAGATCATCAACAGCGTCGACCACTCGCTGTCCACTCACCTGGACGACTGGAAGGTCACCAACCAGGAACGCAGCGGCCGGTGCTGGCTGTTTGCCGGGCTGAACCTGCTGCGCGTCGGAGTAATGCGCAAGACGGGGCTGAAGGACTTCGAGTTCTCACAGAACCACGCGATGTTCTGGGACAAGATCGAGCGCGCCAACTACTTCCTCGAGGCGATCATCGAGACCGCCGACCGCGATGTCGACGACCGGACCGTCGCCTTCCTGCTGGAGTCGGTCGCGGGCGACGGCGGCCAGTGGAACATGTTCGCGGCCATCGTGGCCAAGCACGGCCTGGTGCCGAAGGGCTACATGCCGGAGACGCAGAGCTCGGGCAACACGGCGCGAATGAACTCGGTGCTGCGGTACCTCCTCCACCAGGGCGCGAAGTCAGTGCGCGAGGCCGCCGGGACGAGTCCTGACGCAGCGCGCGCGGAGAAGGCCGAGATCCTGCGGACCGTGTACCGGGTGCTGTGCATTCACCTCGGCACCCCGCCGGAGCGCTTCGACTGGCAGTGGACCGACAAGGACAAGCTGTTTCACCGGGACGGCGTGCTGACCCCGCAGGAGTTCGTGGCCAAGTACGTGGACCTGCCGGTGGACGAGTACGTGTGCCTCGTGCATGACCCGCGGCCGTCCAGCCCCGTGGGCCGGACCTTCACCGTCGACTACCTGGGCAACACCGTCGGCGGTCCGCCGGTCACCTACCTCAACGTCGAGATGTCGCTGATCAAGGACATCGCGGCGCGGACGCTGCAAGGTGGCGAGCCGGTGTGGTTCGGCTGCGACGTCGGCAAGATGATGAGCAACGACTACGGGATCTGGGACGCCAGCCTGTACGACCTGCCCGCGGTGTACGACACGGAGTTCACGCTCGACAAGGCCGAGCGGCTGGTCTACCACGAGACGCAGATGACGCACGCGATGCTCTTCACCGGGGTCGACGTCCTGGACGGCGTAACCCGCCGGTGGCGGGTGGAGAACAGCTGGGGAGCCGAGCGCGGCAAGGACGGCTTCTACACCATGAACGACTCGTGGTTTGACCAGTACGTGTTCGAGATCGCCGCACGCCGCAGCGCCCTGCCAGCCGAGCTCCAGCAGGCGCTGGCGACGCCTCCCATCGTGTTGCCCGCGTGGGATCCGATGGGTGCCCTGGCCAGGTAACGGGCTAACTGGTGGCCAGGGCCGCGTAACCGGCGGTCTGGATGTCGCGATGCTCGGGCGGCAGCTCGGGCGAGGAGAACAGCCGCTGCGTCAGCACGATGACAACCAGGTTCCGCGCCGGGTCGACCAGCCACGACGTGCCGTAGCCGCCGTTCCAGCCGAACGCGCCCGTCTCCTGCACGGCCTGGCCGTATGACCAGGACTGGTGGTCGAAGAAGTCGAGTCCAAGGCCGCCGCGCGCCTTCTGCTCCGGCGTCAGCTGGTCGATGGTTATCGCGGCGACGGACTCGGGCGCCAGCACCGGGGCTCCGCCGCCGAGCAGCATCCGGGCGAACGTGAGCAGGTCGTCTGCGGTGGAGACCAGGCCCGCCGCGCCATCCTCGAAGGCCGGTGGCCTGCTCCAGGCGCCGTCCGGCGGGTCAACGACCACCAGCCCGTCCGGCGTTGCCTGGTAGGCGGAGGCCAGCCGGTCCTGCTCGGTCGTCCAGAAGGCCGTGTCGGCCATGCCGAGCGGCTCGAAGATCCGGGTCCGGAGCACCTCGCCGAACGACTGCCCAGCCGCGCGGGCCAGCAGCACGCCGAGCACGCACGCCCCGGTGTTGTACATCCACCGCTCGCCGGGCTGCGCGAGCAGTGGCAGTGCCCCGAACCGGGCGAGCCAGGTGTCCGGATCTGGCTGGTGCGCCGGGTCTGGCGGGCCGAACGCGGCGAGCCGGAGGTCGCCGACCGCGGCCTGGATGGGCCACGGTGCCGACGCCATGAACATCTCGGCCATGGCGCCAAAGCCGAACGTAAAGGTCAGCAGGTCACGGGTGGTGATCGGGCGGTTCGCCGGCACCGTGTCGGCCAGCGGTCCGTCCATCCGGCGCAGCACCCGCGGCCTGGCCAGCTCGGGCAGCAGTTCACCGACCGGCTCGTGCAAGCCGATGAGGCCCTCCTCGATCAAGGCCAGCGTGGCGACCGCGGTCACCGGCTTGGTGACCGAGGCGATCCGGAACAGCGAGTCACGCCGCACCGGCGGCCCGCCCACGGTCAGGTCCCCGAGCGTTTCCACGTGCACCTGATCGCCGCTGGCGACGAGCGCCACCAGGCCCGGCACCCGGTCTGGGCCGACGTGCCTGGCCGCAGCGTCGTGCAGTCCGGCCAGGCCAGCAGCCGTCAGGCCGACCGTCATGTCGCCTCCCAGCGGTGGGACCGCCGACGCACCACCGCGTAGTCTGCCGCACATGACCGCGCTGTCGCCCGCCGAACGGGAGGCGCTGGCGACCATCCTGGCCGAGCTGCGGCGGCTCGTCCGGTACGACGACGAATCCATCGTCCACGCCAGGTGGGTGCGGCAGCGCTACGACTGCGGCTGTTACCCGAGCTTCGCGCCGGCCCGGCAGGCCGCCGTGCGGACCGCCTGGCACGAGGCCGGGCACGCCATCGCGGCCCTGGCAGTCGACGCCCGGTTCAGCTCGGCCAGCATCCACCACGGGCACCGCAGCGAGGGCCGGGTGCACGGCATCACTGGCGCTGGCCGGGACGCTTTCGTCGTGGACGCGGCGGGCCAGATCGGCGAACAGCTGATGGCCTGGACCGTCCTCGACGGAGACGCCGACCTGCAAGCCTGGCTGGACAGGTGGCGCGGAGACGGCGGCGACGCGCGTCGGTTCCGGCGGTCTATTGCGTCCCGGTTCGGCACCGACGAGGTAGCAGCGTGGCGGTACAGCGAAGAGCTAGTCACCCCGCTGCGCCAGCAGATACGCCAGCTGGCGCGAGCGCTGCTCGTGTATCCCCGGCACGTCCCCTACAACGTGGTGGCCGCCTTGGCCGCTGGCTGACAGGAGTAGTAAATGGCTCGAACTGGCCTCATCGATCACATCGGCATCGGTGTCCCTGACCTCGCGGCTGCCAAGCAGTACTACGACGAGCTCATGCCGATCCTGGGGCTGCGGGCCTGGTTCCCGACCACGGCAGCCGGAGAGTTCAACTACGGCCCCGATGGCGCCATCGGTTCGCAGATCTTCTTCTACCAAGCACTCGAGCCGGGGTCTCACTCACGCCATGGCACCGGCCTGCAGCACCTGTCCTTCATGGTGCCAAGCCGCGCCATCGTCCGCGAGGCACACGAGTGGGCGGTTGGCCAGCGTGCGGAGGTCGTCCATGAGCCGCGCGAGTTCCCCGAGTACGGCGAGCACTACGCAACCTACTTCCTCGATCCGCACGGCATCATGCTCGAGGTGGTCTGCCACAGCGCCGGGGAAGCCTGACCGCCAGCTGGGCAGCGCTTGCACCTGTCCGTCAGCCGCCGACCTGCCACCCACGCCGACAACCAAGGTTAGGGCAGTGGCAGGACTCGGGCCATCGTGAGCGAGGTCTCCTGGGTGAGGTTCACCTCGGCCGCAACCCCGATCTGGTCGCGAAGCTGCGCGGTGAAGTCTCGACGCATGTCGACTGGCCAGCTCAGCGACGTCGCTCTGGTGTTCTCCACCCCGATCATCGCATCGACAGACCGAACGATCTGCTGCGTGTGTGTCTTGCGGATGGCCGTCTCGAACAGGCCGGTTCCCGCGATGCCCTCGGTGTCGGCAAAATGCGGCTGCCTCACCAGGGCCCTGTCGTCGTCGCTGCGGGCGGCCCACATGCCGAGCAGGGCAGCGCCGAAAGGGTCGTCGTAGCGCTCGACGGTGTCCAGCAGGGCGAGCCAGCCGCCGGGGCGCGAGAGCCGTGCGGGCTTGGCGAACCTGACCTCGGGGTCGACCCAGTGAAACGCGTTGCCTGAGATGATCAGGTCGAAGGATGCGTCGGCCGCGGCGAAGTCCTCGAACGAGGACACCTGGAACGAGATCGCCGAGCCGTCGAGACGGCGCCGGGCGACGGCGACCATCGACGAGCCGATGTCAATGGCTGTGAGGCGGAACCCACGGCTCGCCAGGCTCTCAGTGAGCTGGCCCGTGCCGCATCCGACCTCGAGGACCTCACTGTCGGCGCCAACTCCGGCGGTGGCAATGATGAAGTCGATGATGTCGATGGGATACCCGAGCCGGGAATCGTCATACAGCTGGGCGACGCCGTCGAACAGCGTGCGGCGGTACCGCCGCTTCCTGCGTGCTTCCTCGGTTTCTCCACCCGTGGTCATAACTGGACAATAAGGCAGGCACTGTCGCCCCCCTGGGTGTCTTGCGCCGGTCCGACGGTGCTGGCCCGGCGTGGCCGCGGTGGCCTAGGCTCGGGCTCGTGAACGCGACGATGCAGGCCACGGCGGACAGCAAAGACGTCGCGAGCCGCCTGCTGGCCGACGGTTACGTCGTGGTGACCGGGATGATGGACCAGGCCGGTGTCGCCGCGGCCCGTGCCGATCTAGACCGCGTCCTTGCTAGCACCCCCACGGGCCGGAACTCGTTCGAGGGCTTCAGCACTCAGCGGGTGTACGCGCTGTTCGCCAAGACCCGGACGTTTGACCAGGCGGCAACTCATCCGTTGCTGCTGGCAGTGCTGGACGAGGTGCTTAGGCACTATCAGCTCAGCGCGCCGGTCGGCATCCGGATCGGGCCCGGCGAGAAGGCGCAGATCCTGCACCGCGACGACTCGATCTACCCAGTCCCGGAGCCGCACCCGCCCTTGGTCGTCAACACCATGTGGCCGCTGGATCCGTTCACCACGGAAAACGGCGCGACTCGGTTCATTCCCGGCAGCCACGCCTGGCCACCGGGTCGCGTCCCAGCCAGCGACGACCCGGTCGAGACGGCGGTCCTCTCCCCCGGCTCAGCGATGCTCTACCTCGGCAGCTTGTGGCACGGCGGCGGTGCCAACCAGACCACGGCGCCGCGCCTCGGCGTCATCCTCGAATACGCGGTCGGCTGGCTGCGGCAGCAGGAGAACCACTGCCTGGCGGTGCCCCGCGAGGTAGCGCGCGAGCTACCGCCCCGACTGCAGGAGTTGCTCGGCTACAACATCTATCCGCCGTTCGTGGGCTACGTGAACGGCAGCCATCCGCGAAAGGTGCTGTCGGACGGGTCGTGAACTGGCTGTCCGCGGGCGGGGCGCAGGTGTCCAGTGCGGCCCGTCGCGCGCCGCGAAACCGGCGCTGGATGGCTAGGCCTGGCCGACGAGCCGCGCCTGCATCCGGCGCATGCCGCGTAGCCAGCGCTCCCGGTCGGCGGCCCGCCGCTGCTCATACGTCGCGACCTCCGGGTGGGGCAGGATCAGGAACTGCTCGGTGCCGATCGCGTCGAGCGCGGTGTCCGCGACCTGCTCGGCGGT
>JASHSZ010000081.1 GCA_030040815.1 Streptosporangiaceae bacterium | reverse complement strand
AGCTCTTCCTGCGTCAGGTCATGGTTGACCTGCATCCCGGCAGGTGTCGGCACGCCGAAGCGCTCGGCCAGGTCGAGCAGCGCCTTGGCCACCCGGCCGGGCACGTCGGTGAAGACCAGGTCGGCCTTGATTTCGTTGATCCGGCGCAGCCGCTTGGCGAGCGCCTGCAGCAGGTGCATCGCCACCTCCGGCCGCGTAGACAGCCAGGTCCGCAGGTCGTCGTGGGCCACCCCGGCCAGCTCGGCATTCGTCACGGCGGTGGCGCTTGATGTCCTGGGTATCGGGTCGAACAGGGACAGCTCGCCGAACATCTCGCCTGGTCCGTGCACGCTCAGCAGGTTCTCCCGCCCGTCCGGCGCGGCCTTGGTCAGCTTGATCTTGCCGGACAGAATGATGTAGAGCTTGTCGCCGGTGTCCCCCTCGGAGAACAGCCGCTCGCCCCGGTTCAGGTGCACGGTCATGATGCCGGCCCGTAGCGCACTGGCGTCCTCCTCGCTCAGCGCCTCGAATAGGGGCGCCCGGCGGAGCACGTCCTCAGCGTGCGTCATGACACCTCCACGGCGGGACTGCCTGGCCTGGAGCCGATTGCCCGGTGCCGGCACCGGCAGGGTTACCTGGCTACCAGTGTGCTGCCCGCCCCAGGCAGCTCGTCACGCTGGGTGGTCGTCCGGGTGCTGATGGCTGGCCGCCAGCCGCTCCCGGCAGGCCACGATCTCCGCCTCCGCCGCCGCGACGTCCGCCCAGGCAGCCGCCTCGACCTGCTTGCCTGGTTCCAGCGCCTTGTACACCTCGAAGAAGTGCTGGATCTCGAGCTGGTCGAACTCCGCTACGTCGGTGATGTTGCGCAGGTGCGCCATCCGCGGGTCAGTAGCCGGCACGCACAGCACCTTGTCGTCGAGGCCCATCTCGTCTCGCATCCGGAACATGCCGATCGCCCGGCAGCGGATCTGGCAGCCAGGAAACGTGGGCTCCTCGAGTAGTACGAGAGCGTCGAGCGGGTCACCGTCGTCGGCCAGGGTGTTCTCGATGAACCCGTAGTCAGCCGGATACCGGGTCGAGGTAAACAGCATCCGGTCGAGCCTGATCCGGCCCGTCTCGTGGTCCATCTCGTACTTGTTACGCTGCCCCTTGGGGATCTCGATGATTACCTCAAACTCCACGTCGTGCCCCCAGCGCCTCAGCCCGCTTAGTCTGATTGCCTGGCTGATGTCTACCCGGTAGCCGTCGGTCAGCCGCCGCCGGGGTGCCCCCTGGGTGCCCCGGCGCCCACGTGCGGACGCCACTTGGAAGGGAACGGACTCGTTGCATCATCGCAGCCGCCTGGTCCCCGCGGTGATCGGCGTGCTGTGCGCGGTTGTGATCGGGGCCGGCCTGACCGTGGTCAGGTTGCTTCCGGGCAGGCTAGTCCTGTGGCGGCCGGCCGCCATCGCCAGCCGCCGGCCGGCGGGGGTGACGCCGGTTCTGGAGCCAGCGACCGGGGCGGCCCATGCCTCTGGCGGCGCAACCGCGGCCGGCGTGAGCCAGGCGCTCGCACCGGTGCTGAGCTCGCCGGTGTTCGGGCAGTCGCTCGGCGTGCTGGTTACCAACCTGACCACGGGCCAGGTGCTGTACGCCAGCAACGCTAACGCCGGATTCACGCCTGCCTCCACCAATAAGCTCGCGACGGCGGTGGCGGCGCTCAATGTTCTCGGGCCAGCCGCCCGCCTGACCACCAAGGTCGTCAGCGGTGCCAGCGCCGGCTCGGTGGTCCTCGTCGGCGGTGGCGACCCTACGCTCGCAGCCGGCCAGCTGCCCGCGGCCGATTACCCCCAGCCGGCCACGCTAACCGAGCTCGCCAGCCAGACCGCCAAGGCGCTGCTGGCTCGCGGTGAGCATAGCGTTCAGCTCGGCTACGACACCTCGCTGTACACCGGGCCAGGGCTCGGACCCGACTGGTCGGAGAGCTACGTGACAGGCGGCAACGTCAGCACCATTACCTCGCTGGAGGTCGACCAGGGCCGGGTGACGCCGGCCGGGACACCGGAAGACGACCAGTTGAGCAGCGGGCTGCGCGTGGCCGATCCGGCTCAGGAGGCCGCGGACGTCTTCGCGGGGTACCTGGCCACCGACGGCGTCACCGTTTCCGGGGCCGTGCAGCCGGCTACCGCGCCGGCCGGGGCCGCGACGCTAGCGAGCGTGCAGTCGCCCCCGCTCGCCCAGATCGTGCAGTGGATGCTCGAGGAGAGCAACAACACGATCGCGGAGAACCTAGCCAGGCAGGTCGCCATCGCCACCGGCCAGCCGGCCTCGTTCAGCGGGGCGGCGGCCGCGGTTACCTCCGTCTTGCGCGGGCTCGGCGTCACCGGCGAGCTCCAGCTTTACGACGGCAGCGGGCTGTC
This sequence comes from Streptosporangiaceae bacterium, assembly GCA_030040815.1. The sequence continues at coordinate 15,842 of JASHSZ010000081.1, read as the reverse complement.
GCCGGACGACAAGATAGCTCCGGCGGTGCTTGTCCAGCTGGTCAGGCTCGCCGCCACCACCCCGCGGCTCCGGTCAGTGCTGACCGGCCTGCCAGTCGAGGGCTTCTCCGGCACGCTGGCACCCGGCGGCAGTCTCTTCGGCTCCGGCGGCGGTGCCGGACTCGGCGTCGTGCGGGCGAAGACCGGCAACCTCAGCAACGTCGTCGCGCTGGCTGGGAGCACCTATGCGCAGAACGGCCAGGTGCTCGCGTTCGCCGTGATGGCAGACCAGGTTCCGGACGAGACGAGCGCCGCTGTGCAGATGGTTAGCCTGGCCGGTGTGCTAGCCGGGTGCGGCTGCCACTAGGAGCCGATCCGCCCCTCTACCAGACGCGCTGAGCCTCAGGCCCGGGGGACGGCTGCAGCCCGGCCCGCGCAAAGCAGCCCGGCTGCACGTACGGTGGAGGGGTGAGCACCACTCAGATGATCGACTGGCAGGTGGCAACGTCCACCGGTGTGCGCTGGGTCAGGCCAGGCCCGCAGGTCAGCATGACCGAGGCCAGGAACGTCGTGGCCGAGCTGCGGAGGCTCGCTGCCGCGGTCGCGGAGCCGGTGCGGGAGCTCACCGGCCTGCCGGGCGCCGCGGACGATGGCAAGGTCGCCGTTGTGGACCGGCCCGGCTGGATCCGCGCAAACGTGGACGGGTTCCGGGTGGTGCTCGATCCGCTCGTGCAGCGGATCTCCGATACCCCGAACGTCCCGCAGCCTGGTGCGCTGATCACGGCGGTGGGCTCGCGGGTCACGGGCATGCAGGCAGGGCTGATCCTGGCGTACCTGGCGAGCCGAGTGCTCGGGCAGTACGAGCTCTTCCTGCCGCCCGATCCCGACGCGCCCGGCGCGGATGCGCCAGCGGGCCGGCTGACTCTGGTCGCGCCCAACATCCTCATGGTCGAGCGGGAACTCGAGGTGGATCCGCACGACTTCCGGCGGTGGGTCTGCCTGCACGAGGAAACGCACCGGACTCAGTTCACGTCGGTGCCGTGGCTCCGGCCGTACGTTCAGCAGCAGATGTCAGACTTCCTGCTGGCCTCCGACCTTGACCCGGCATCCATCCTGGACCGCCTGCGGGCCGCCGCCGACGCGGTCGCTGGCGCGGTCCGCGGGGGTGAAGGCGAGAGCTTGATCGAGGCTATTCAGACTCCGCGGCAGCGGGAGATCCTGGACCGGATGACTGCGGTCATGACTCTCGTCGAGGGGCATGGTGACTACGTGATGGACGCGGTCGGCCCGGACGTGGTCCCGTCGGTCGCCGAGATCAGGGCGAAGTTCACCGCGCGACGCGGGTCTGCAGGCCGGCTGGAGCAAGCCATCCGTCGGATCCTCGGCATAGACCTGAAGATGAAGCAGTACGAGCAGGGTTCGCGGTTCGTCAGGACGGTTGTCGACCAGGCGGGCATGGCGACCTTCAACAAGGTGTGGACGTCGCCGGACGCGCTGCCCACGAGGGACGAGCTAACGGACCCGCAGGCCTGGCTGGAGCGTGTGGACGGGACCGGCTCGCCCCCGGCAGAGTCCGCAGCAGCCAACTGACGTAAGAGGAGACGCCGGTGGGGCCGCACCCGGCGGTGGCCGCGGTTCGGTACGCGGTCCGGGTCAGCCTGGCTGGACTGGAGCCGGGCGAGAAGGTGCTGGCCGCCTGCTCGGGCGGAGCGGACTCCCTCGCGCTCGCTGCTGCGCTGGCGTTTGAGGCGCCGAGGGCGGGGCTCATGGCCGGCGGCGTCACCATCGATCACGGGCTCCAGCCCGGCTCGGCAGCACAAGCGCAGCGGGTAACCGAGGTCATGACGGCGCTCGGGCTCAGCCCGGCACTGTCGGTCGCCGTGACGGTCCAGTCGCCGGGGGGCCACCGTGGGTCGTTCCCCAGGGTTTCAGCGCCGGGGGGCCACGGGGAGTCGCCCGCCCGGCATACAGCTGGGTCACAAGCTGGCCCCGGCCCGTACTCCGGGCCCGAGGCGGCCGCACGGACTGCCAGGTATGCCGCGCTCGATCAGGCTGCCGACTCAACGGGGGCCGCCCGGGTACTGCTCGGACATACCCTCGACGACCAGGCCGAGACCGTTCTGCTTGGCCTCGCTCGCGGCTCCGGGGCTCGGTCGCTGGCCGGGATGGCGCCCAGCTCAGGACGCTACCTGCGGCCGCTGCTTGGCATCCGTCGCGACCAGACCAGGGCCGCGTGCCTGGCACTCGGCCTTGAGCCCTGGGATGACCCGCAGAACCATGATCCCGCCCTGACCAGGGCTCGCGTGCGCGTCCAGCTCATGCCTGCGCTCGAGCGGACACTAGGGCCGCGGGTCGCTGACGCGCTGGCCAGGACCGCAGGCCTGCTCCGGGCCGACGCCGACGTCCTCGACGGCATGGCGGCCGCCGAGGCCGACAGGCTCGGTGGCCCGGCCGCGGCCAGGGACCGGGGATGGCCGGCCGACGAGCTAGCTGCGCTACCCGAGGCCATCAGGCACCGGCTGCTGCGGCTCGCCGCCCTAGCGGCCGGGTGCCCAGCCGGAGCCCTGTCACACCGGCATGTCGCGCGCATGGACGAACTGGTCACGAGCTGGCATGGTCAGCGGTGGGCGGACCTGCCCGGCGGCGTCAGGTGCGGTCGCAGGTGTGGCAGGCTGCTGTTCACGACGACCGGGGTCAGCGAAATTGTCCCTCCGGCTGGTAGCGCGGGCGTTCCGGGGCTCACCCCCGGCACTAACACCGCGGAGGTGTCGGGGGTTGTCCCTCGGACCGACGCCGTGGGTGCTTGAACCGCAGCATGATCGGAGGAGTGCCGGTGGACGCGAGCGACATGGGTGCCGAGCTCAAGGACGTCCTGATCACAGCCGATGAGTTGCAGCAGCGGGTTCGGGAGCTCGCTGCCCAGATCGACGCGGATTACGCCGATCGCGAACTTTTGCTCGTCGGGGTGCTCAAGGGTGCCGTCATGGTGATGGCGGACCTGGCGAGGGCGATGCACCGGCCAGTTCACATGGACTGGATGGCGGTCTCGTCCTACGGGTCCGGTACCAAGTCGTCCGGCGTCGTGCGGATCCTCAAGGATCTGGACACCGACATCAGCGGCCGGCATGTGCTGGTGGTCGAGGACATCGTGGACTCCGGGCTGACATTGTCCTGGCTGGTCGGCAACCTGCGGTCCCGTGGTCCCGCCTCGGTGCAGGTCTGCGTCATGCTCCGGAAGCCTTCCGCCGCGCGGATGGACGTGGACGCGGCCTACATCGGCTTCGACATCGGGGACGAGTTCGTCATCGGCTACGGGCTCGACTATGCTGAATTGTACCGCAATCTGCCTTTCGTCGGGACGCTGGCTGAGCACGTTTACCGGCCAGCCGCGGGGGAGTGCGCGCAGCGGCCAGGGGAACTCCCACCCGATGAATTTCGTTAACCTGGGTAAGAGGCGTAACACGGCCGCCACTGCCCCTGTGCGGCCACGCAGCGTGCCGGTCACTGCCGTCGCGGTGTAACGTCGAGTATTCCCCGCGCCGTGGCGGTCAGGGAAGAAATAGCCGCACGTTCACGCTGGAAGGCAAGGCAGCCCCGTCGCGCTGGACGGCGAGGCGTGAGGCTCGTCAGGAGGGACTGGCCGGACCTGTGGGCCGTTCATCGATGGATATGAAGCGCACGGTGCGCAACTGGGTGCTTGCCTTCGTCTTTATCGTCATCATCCTGGTGCTCCTGTACAAGCTGGTGAATACGGGACCGACGTACCAGATGGTGCCTACGTCGCAGGCGATTGCGGCGATTCAGAGTGGCAACGTGAGGTCGGTCACGCTCACCGACGTGGACCAGACCATCCAGCTCACCACGAAAACCGGCGCGAACTGGGAGGCGTCCTGGGTCGGCGGGCAGGGTACCCAGCTGGCCAACGACCTGCAGCAGCAGGTCGACAAGGGCACGCTGGGGAAGAACGCCTACACCGTGAAGGTCCCGAAGAGCAGCTCGTTCTGGACGCTGATCTTCAGCTACCTGCCATTCCTGATCATCTTCCTGCTGTTCATGGTCTGGCTGAACCAGATGCAGGGCGGCGGCTCGCGAGTGATGAACTTCGGCAAGTCCAAGGCGAAGCTCATTACCAAGGACACGCCCAAGACCACGTTCTCTGACGTGGCCGGCGCCGACGAGGCCATCGAGGAACTGCAGGAAATCAAGGAGTTCCTGCAGAGCCCGGGTAAGTTCCAGGCCATTGGCGCCAAGATTCCCAAAGGCGTGCTGCTGTACGGACCGCCCGGAACTGGCAAGACGCTACTTGCCAGGGCCGTTGCGGGCGAGGCGGGCGTGCCGTTCTACTCCATCTCCGGCTCGGACTTCGTCGAGATGTTCGTCGGCGTCGGCGCCTCCAGGGTTCGCGACCTGTTCGAGCAGGCCAAGGCCAACGCTCCGGCCATCGTGTTCGTGGACGAGATCGATGCCGTGGGCCGGCACCGGGGCGCGGGCTTCGGCGGCGGCCACGACGAGCGCGAGCAGACGCTCAACCAGTTGCTGGTCGAGCTGGACGGTTTCGACACCAAGGGCGGCGTCATCGTCATCGCCGCCACGAACCGGCCCGACATCCTGGACCCCGCGCTGCTGCGGCCCGGTAGGTTCGACCGGCAGATCGTCGTCGCCCAGCCAGACCTCGCCGGACGTAAGGGCATCCTGCGGGTGCACGCCCGGGGCAAGCCGTTCGCCTCCGACGTCGACCTCGACGTGATCGCGAAGCGGACTCCCGGCTTCACCGGCGCAGATCTGGCCAACGTGATCAACGAGGCCGCTCTGCTGACCGCGCGGGCGAACCAGACGCAGGTCCAGATGGCCTCACTCGAGGAGGCCATCGACCGGGTCACTGCTGGCCCGAAGCGCAAGAGCGTGCTGCTGTCGGAGAAGGAGCGGAAGATCATCGCTTACCACGAGGGCGGGCACGCCCTCGTGGGGCACGCGCTGGCGAACGCCGACCCCGTGCACAAGATCACGATCATCCCGCGCGGCCGGGCCCTCGGCTATACAGCCGCCGCGCCATCCGAGGACAAGTTCCTGGTCAGCCGTGCCGAGATGATGGACCAGCTGGCCATGCTGCTCGGCGGCAGGACAGCGGAGGAACTGGTCTTCCACGAGCCCACCACGGGCGCTGCCAACGACATCGAGAAGGCCTCTTCCATAGCGCGCGGCATGATTGTCGAATACGGCATGAGCGAGCGGCTGGGCGCGCGGAAGTTCGGCACTGGCGACGGTGAGCCGTTCCTGGGCCGGGAAATGTCGCACGCACGCGACTATTCAGAAGAAATCGCCTCGGCTATTGATGACGAGGTGCGCAGGCTCATCGAGTCGGCCCACGACGAGGCGTGGGAGATCCTGGTCCAGTACCGGGACGTGCTGGACAATCTCGTCCTGCAGCTGCTCGAGCACGAGACACTCTCGCGGGAGCAGGTGCTGGCCATCTTCGCGCCGGTACACAAGCGCGCTCATCGCGGCTCCTACACCGGCTACGGGAAGCGGCTGCCGTCAGACCGCCCGCCGGTCCTGACGCCCAAGGAACTCGCGCTGACCGCCGCATCGGACGCCGCTGTGGGGCAGGCCCTCGGCAACGGGCAGTCGTCTAGCGCGGTCGGGCTGCCTGCCGGGTCGGCTCAGCCCAGTCGGCCCAGCGGCCAGAGCTCGCCGCTGGGTGGTGGCAGTCCGCTGGGTGGCGCTAGTCCGCTCGGTGGTGGCAGTCCGCTGGGTGGTGGCAATCCGTTCCGCGGTAGCCAGCCGGGCAGTGACGGCAGCGGCGGTGAAGGCTCGCAGGACAGCGAGGGCCGTTGAGAGACGGCAGCTTCGATCTTCCGCGGATTGAGCGCGCTGTCAGGGAGGTTCTGCTGGCGGTCGGAGAGGACCCCGACCGGGACGGTCTCAGGGACACTCCGGCCAGGGTAGCGCGAGCCATGACCGAGCAGTTCGCGGGCCTCAACCTGGAGCCGGCCGATGTGCTCACGACCGTGTTCGACGCTGACCATGAGGAGATGGTTCTCGTCCGCGACATCGAGATGTACTCGACGTGCGAGCACCACCTGGTGCCGTTCTTCGGCCGCGCGCACGTCGGCTACATCCCCAACGAGAAGGGCCAGATCACCGGGCTGTCGAAGCTGGCTAGGCTGGTCGATGTGTACGCGCGGCGTCCCCAGGTCCAGGAGCGCATGACCAGCCAGATCGCGGACGCGATGATGGAGACTCTGGAGCCCCGCGGCGTTATCGTGATAATCGAGGCCGAGCATCTCTGCATGTCGATGCGCGGCGTGCGCAAGCCCGGCGCGAAGACCGTGACGTCTGCTGTGCGCGGGTCGTTCCTCAGCTCAGAGACCACACGTCTGGAAGCAATGAGCCTGCTCACGAACCGGCTCTAACCGGCTAGCGAGCGATAGTGGAGTTTACGCCCGGTCCTGGGTGATGAATAACTACGCTGATCCCTCGTGGAACGGGGTCTGACCGTTTGCCCGAGATGACTGAATCAACCGGGCCTGGGCCGACAAGGGGCCGGGCTGGGGTGCAGGAACACCCGACCGAGCGGTCGGCCCGTTCGCCGTTGCCCACGCGCGGTTTGGACCTGCGCCAGCAACTGCGCTGGGTACCCCTGTGCGCCGGCTTGGCGGCCCTCGTCATCGGTCTTGGCTACATCGTCGAGGGCCTGCTGCCGCACCTGTACCACCGTCGGCTGCGGGGCCTGTCCGACATCCTGCCGGGCACGCTGGTCAACCTCACCAGGACGACTGATGTCATCATCGGCGTGCTGCTGCTGATGCTCTCCCACGGCCTGCGCCGGCGAAAGCGCAGGGCGTGGGCCGCTGTTATGGCACTGCTCGCGGTTGGCCTCGTCCTGCACGCCGGGCTTGGGATCATCGCGCACGCAATCAACCACTTTGTGCCAATCGGCCCGCCGCACCCGCTGCAGATCGCCGGCACCGCCGCAGCGCTCGTTGCGCTGTTCATCTTCCGCCGCCAGTTCTACGCGGTCGGGGACGCGAGATCGCGGTGGCGGGCGCTCTGGGTGCTCTGCTGCCTCCTCGTCGCTGACCTCGTGATCGGCCTCGCCGCGATCGCGGTCATCGGCGGGCTTCGGGGTAGCTACTCGCTGGCGCAACGCGTCTACTCGGTCGTCATGAACACGCTCGGCTTCTCCGGACCGGTGCAGTTCGTCAGCGAGGGCAGGGCCGACCACTTCGGCTTCGTGACCGGAGGCCTGGGCCTGCTCACGCTGTTCCTCGCCATCTACTTGTTCCTGCGGCCCGCCGCGCCTGCGTGCCGACTGCAGGCTGCTGACGCGGGCCGGATCAGGACACTGCTCGAGCGGTACGGCGAGAACGATTCGCTCGGCTACTTTGCGCTGCGCGAGGATAAGAGCATTCTGTGGTCGCCGTCCGGTAAGTCCTGCATTGGGTTCCGCGTCCTCTCCGGGGTCATGCTGGCCAGCGGCGACCCGATCGGCGACCCCGAAGCATGGCCCGGCGCGATTCACGCCTTCCTCGATGAGGCGGGCCGGCATGCCTGGGTGCCCGCTGTGATCGGGTGCAGCGAACTTGGCGCGGAGGTCTGGTGCCGGGAAGGCGGGCTGACCGCCCTGGAACTCGGGGACGAGGCGATCGTCAGCGTCGCAGACTTTGGCCTCGAGGGCCGCGCCATGCGCAACGTCCGGCAGATGGTTAGCCGCGTCGCTAAGAAGGGATACACGGCCGAGATTCGTCGTGTTTCAGACATTCCGCCCGACGAGATCGCGCGGATGGTTCGCCAGGCCGACAGCTGGCGCGGTAGCCCGAAGGAACGGGGCTTCTCCATGGCGCTCGGCCGGATCGGTGGGCCCGATGACGGCCAGTGCGTGATCGCGACCGCGACTTCGGATGGCGTGCTCCGCGCCCTGCTGCACTTCGTGCCGTGGGGCAGCGACGGCCTGTCGCTGGACTTGATGCGCCGGGACCGGTCGGCGGCTCCTGGGCTGAACGACTTTCTCATTGTCGAGGCGATCAAGGCGGCTCCCGGCCTCGGCGTGAAACGGGTCTCGCTGAATTTCGCCGTCTTCCGTGCCGCTCTGGAGCGCGGCGAGCGCATCGGGGCCGGCCCGGTGCTGCGGGCCTGGCGCGGGATCCTGCTGTTCCTGTCGCACTGGTTCCAGATCGAGTCCCTGTATAAGTTCAACGCCAAGTTCTGCCCCGAGTGGGTGCCGCGGTTCCTCGTCTTCCCTGGTACCAGGGACGCGCCACGAATAGGGATCGCTGCGCTGGAGGCCGAGGCGTTCCTGGTGTGGCCCACCATCGAGATCCGCAGGATTGCCCGTCGCCTGGGGCTGAACCGGCTAGCCAGGCGACTGGCACGCGCGTCCAACCGCCGCGTCACGAGGTAGCCAAGGCCAGCGACCTGGGGCACGCTCTGGCCAAGACTGGCGTGGGGAAATGCCAGGTTCGCCGGTATCAACACGGTGGACTGCCCGAGCGACGGCGTCGCTGCAGAACACGTAGATTGGCTGTCGTGAGCGCTCATGATGGTCGGCGACGCCCGGTGCTGCCGGACCTGGCGCCGGCAGAGCGCTGCCTGGTGATGGGCGTGGTCAACGTCACCCCCGACTCGTTTTCGGACGGCGGGACCTGGCTCGACCAGGACAAGGCCATCGCGCACGGCCTTGAACTAGCCAGTCAGGGCGCCGACATCATCGACATTGGCGGCGAGTCCACCCGACCGGGTGCGCAGCGGATACCGGTCGAGGACGAGCTCCGGCGGGTAATGCCCGTTGTCACGGCGCTCGCGAAGGCGGGCGCCTTCGTGAGCATTGACACGATGCGCGCTGAGGTTGCGCGCCGGGCGCTGGCAGCTGGGGCCCGGATGGTGAACGACGTCAGCGGAGGCCTTGCAGATCCCGGCATGGTGGGGGTGGTCGCCGCGGCCCGCGTTCCCTACGTCGTGATGCACTGGCGCGGCCACAGCGCTGACATGTACGGCCCGGCTGTCTACGCCGACGTTGTGGCCGAAGTGCGGTCCGAGCTTGGTCGCCGGCTCGAGGCGGTGATCGCGGCAGGGGTCGATCCGGGCAACATCATCGTGGATCCCGGCCTGGGCTTCGCCAAGCTCGCCGAGCACAACTGGACGCTGCTCACGCACCTGGACCAGATCGCCAGGCCCGACGGATATGACCTGCCTTTCCCTGTTCTGGTGGCGGCGTCCAGGAAGGGGTTCCTCGGCAAGCTGCTGGCCGGGCCCGACGGGCGGTCCCGGTCCTTTGCGGGAAGCGACGACGCCACCATCGCGGTGACCGCGCTCGCTGTGGCGGCGGGGGCTTGGTGCGTCCGCGTCCACGTGGTACCCGGCAACCTCGACGCCGTGCGGGTGGCGGCCAGGTGGCGGGCGGAGTCTGTGCGGGTGCTGGCTGCGGGGGACGACCCCCTGGGCCCCCCCGAGGCAGCTGTGTCCTGGGGGGACGACCCCCCTAGACCCCCCGAGGCAGCACGCTGATGCTGGACCGCATCTCCATTGCCGGCCTGCGGGTACGCGGCTATCACGGCGTGCTCCCCGAGGAACGGATGGCCGGTCAGGACTTCGTCGTCGACGCGCTGCTCTGGCTCGACGCCGCCCCGGCGGCCGCGAGCGACGACCTGAAGCTCACCGCCGACTACGCAGCGATGGCCGGACGGCTGGCCGATATCGTGGCGGGGCCGCCCGTGGCGCTCATCGAGACGCTCGCGGAGCGGCTGGCTGCTGCGTGTCTGGCCGATCCCGTGGTGCATGCGGCCGAGATCACCGTGCACAAGCCGCAAGCCCCGGTGAATGCGGATATAGCGGATGTCAGCGTGACGGTCCGCCGGAGCCGGACGTGACCAGCGCGGCCGACACCAGGGAGCGCGTCATCGTCCTCGCGCTCGGCAGCAACCTCGGTGACCGGATGGACAACCTGCAGCGCGGCATCGACATGCTGGCCGGAGACGGGCTCACTGTGGCCGCAATCTCCGGCGTATTCGAGACGGCACCGGTCGGCGGTCCGGCCCAGATGGACTATCTGAACGTAGTCCTGCTGGCCCGCAGTTCGCTGTCGGCGCGGGAGATTCTGGAGCGCTGCGGGGCAGCGGAGCGGGCCGTCGGGCGAGTCCGAACGATTCGGTGGGGTCCCCGCACGCTGGACGTCGACATCATCACCTGCGGCGCGGAACTGAGCGCGGCGGCGGACCTGACGCTTCCGCATCCTCGGGCACACGAGCGGGCCTTCGTCCTCGCGCCGTGGCTGGACGTGCAGCCTGCGGCCGTCCTGCCGGGGTGGGGCCCGGTCGCCAACCTGCTCGCCGACACCTCGACGGCCGGGGTGCGGCGGCGAGAAGACCTCAGGCTCGCGCTGCCGGCGGCGCAGGCGACAGGCGAGGCATGACGCCATGCGCATGACCAGACCCGGCACGCTCGCTGGCATCTTTGTCGTCGGTGCGATCGTCGGCTGGCTGGCGACCAAGGCGACCTTCACCAATCTGCCACTGCTGCCCATCACCGCTGTGCCCGCGCTCGCCGCCCTCGCGCTGGCCGAGGCGGCGGTCGGTCGGAGCGTGCAGAGCAGGGTTACCGGGCGGAAGGGAGCCAAGCCGCTGGCTCCGCTGGCGGTGGCGCGGCTCGTGGCGCTGGCCAAGGCTAGTTCCACGGCCGCCGCAGGGATCGGCGGGCTGGTCGCCGGCTACCTGACGTACGTGCTGCCCGAGCTTGACAAGAGCGTGCCCGCGCGGGACGCAAGGGTGGCGGGGGTTACCCTCGCGGCCGCCCTGGCCCTGGTGGCCGCCGCGCTGTACCTGGAGTACTGCTGCCGTGCGCCGAAGCCCCCGGATGACGACGACGATGAGTCACAGCGGTCGAGAGACAGCTGGCAGTGGCACTCGTGACTGGCCGGTGCGTGCGGCTCTCCGGACGCCGACCCGCTGTGACCCTGCCGGACGCTCGCCCCGGCTGCGGCGGGCCCGGCCGAGTCGGCGAAGATGCTCGCACGGGCATCGCAGACAGCGCGGCTGTCGGCCGGGGAGGATGAGCATGCACTCGACTGGCACTGCGGCATGACGGCTGACAGCACGCCGGGTGAGGCTGCCCGGCCAGATGTCGGCCCCGTCCATCCGGCCCGGCTCAATGTCGGTGTGGTCGGTGCAGGCCGGGTCGGTACCGCGCTTGCGGTCGCGCTGGGCCGCGCCGGTCACCGGATCACGGCAGCGTCCGCGGTCTCGGACTCCTCCCTGCGGCGCGTTGACCAGTTCCTGCCGGGCACGCCGATACGGCAGCCGGAAGAGGTCGTCGGCGCGGCCGACCTGGTACTGCTCACCGTGCCCGACGACGCTCTGCCCGGCCTGGTACGCGGCCTCGCCGCGACGGGGGCACCGGTGGCGGGCCGCCTGCTAGCGCACGCCAGCGGCCGTCACGGGCTCGGGGTGCTCGAGCCCGCGACACAGCAGGGCGCGTTGCCGCTGGCGATGCACCCGGTGATGACGTTCACGGGTCGGCCCGACGACGCCGACCGGCTGGTCGGCATCTGCTTCGGCGTCACGGCGCCGACCGCGCTGCGTCCGGCCGCCGAAGTGCTCGTCATGGAGATCGGCGGGGAGCCGGTCTTCATTGCCGAGGCCGACCGCGACCTGTACCACGCTGCTCTGGCCGGCGCGGCCAACCATCTGGTCACGCTCGTGGTCCAGGCCGAGGACCTGCTGGCGAAGGCCGGTGTCGGGAATCCGGCCCGGATGCTCGGCCCGCTGCTGTCGGCGGCGCTCGACAACGCGCTGCGGCTGGGCGACGCGGCCCTGACCGGCCCGGTTGCCAGAGGTGACGCGGACACCGTCGCTGGCCACGTGGCTGCGCTGCAGACGGAAGCGCCCGAGGCACTGCCTGCCTACCTGGCCCTGGCGAGACTTACGGCGACACGCGCGCTGGCGGCCGGCATGCTGACCGCGTCCGATGCGCGACGCCTGCTTGACGTGCTCGCCGAGGCGCCGCCATGAGCGGAGCGCCGCCGTGGACGTCGACGAGCCCGGCGTCCCCGCTGAGCCGCAGACAGATCGCCATCCCGTCCGTGCCCATGCTGGTCAGGACCCGTAAGGGGATGGCAGCGGCGCGGCCTGCGCTACCGGACCCGGTCGTGCTCGTGCCCACGATGGGCGCCCTGCACGACGGCCATCGGTCTGTCCTGCGGGTCGCGCGCCAGCTAGCGGGACCGGTCGGCTCCGTCCTGGTCTCGATCTTCGTTAACCCGCTTCAGTTCGGCCCGGCCGAGGACTTCGACCGCTACCCACGGCCGATCGAGTACGACCTGGCCGTCTGCGCGCAGGAGCAGGTGACCGCGGTCTTCCACCCGGACACCACGCAGATGTATCCGAGCCCGCCGCTGGTGACCGTCAACCCGGGACCGGTCGGGCGGGTGCTGGAGGGCCAGTCCCGGCCGGGCTTTTTCGACGGCGTGCTGACAGTCGTGCTCAAGCTGTTCCACCTGACCGAGCCGGATGCGGCCGTCTTCGGGGCCAAGGACGCTCAGCAACTGGCGCTGATCCGGCAGATGGTGACCGATCTGGACCTCCGCGTGCAGCTCGTGGCGGCCCCGCTGCATCGCGATGCGGACGGCCTTGCGACGTCGAGCCGGAACGCCTACCTGTCGGTCGCGGAGCGGGCCGCCGCGCTCGCCCTGCCGCGGGCACTCACCGCGGCCAGCGCAGCGGCTGACCAGGGTGCCGGACCCGCCGTGACGGCCGCGCGCGCGGTCCTGGATGAGGCCGCCACAGGCCGCCCACCGGTCCGGCTCGACTACCTCGTGCTGGCCGATCCCCGCACCTTCGCCGAGGTTGGGACTGATCACCGGGGCGCCGCGCTCTTGCTGGTCGCCGCTAAGGTCGGCGCGACCAGGCTGATCGACAACGCACGCCTGCAGATCGGCGCGAGCGCCGCGGGCTCGGACACCAGCCAGGCGGGCGCTGCAGGCAGCCTGGGCGAGGGAGGCGGCCGGGCGTGATTCCCAGTCGGCTCACCGCGCCGGCGCCGGGCTGGCGGCGCGAGACGGACGTGGTCGTCGTCGGATCCGGTGTGGCCGGGCTCACCACCGTGCTGGCGATCAGGCGCGCGCTCCCAGCTGTCCGGATCTTGCTCGCCACCAAGACTGTGCTCGACGACGGCTCCACTCGGTGGGCGCAGGGCGGCATCGCCGCGGCGCTAGGCCCGGGCGACTCGCCGGAGGACCACCTGCGGGACACGCTGAGGGCGGGCGCGGGCATCTGTGACGTCCGGGCCGTCCGCGCGCTGGTGACCGATGGTCCGGATGCCGTGCGGCGGCTGATCGAGCTGGGCGCGCGGTTCGACCGCGAGCCCGCCGGACCGCTGGCGCTCACCAGGGAGGGCGGGCATCTGCGTCGTCGGATCGCGCACGCCGGCGGGGACGCGACCGGCGCCGAGGTCTCCAGGGCGCTGCTCGCCGCGCTCGCGGAGGCCGGGCAGGCAGCCGAGCTCGAGGTTATCGAGCACGCGCTGGCCCTCGATCTCCTGCAGACGGCCGACGGCCGGGCCGCGGGGCTCACCTTGCATGTACTGGGCGAGGGGGAGCGGGACGGGGTCGGTGCCGTCCACGCCCGGGCGGTGGTCCTGGCAACGGGCGGCTTCGGCCACGTCTACTCGGCGACCACCAATCCGCCGGTGTCGACCGGCGACGGGCTCGCCCTGGCAATGCGCGCCGGCGCCGTGGCTGCGGACCTGGAGTTCGTCCAGTTCCACCCCACCGTGCTGTGGCTCGGCCCGGCTTCGCGCGGCCGCCAGCCGCTCATCTCCGAAGCGGTGCGCGGAGAGGGCGCGGTGCTGATCGACACGGCAGGCCGCAGGTTCATGACCGGGCAGCACCCGCTCGCCGATCTGGCTCCGAGGGATGTTGTGGCGAAGGCCATCATGCGCGAGATGCTCGCCACCGGCGCCGATCATGTCTTCCTCGACGGCCGGCACCTGGGCGCCGAGGTCTGGGAGCACCGGTTCCCGACGATCCTCGCGAACTGCCGGTCGCACGGCATCGATCCGCTGACGGAGCCGATCCCGGTGGTGCCTGCCGCGCACTACGTCAGCGGCGGCGTCCGTACCGACCTGCACGGCCGTACCAGCGTGCCGGGCCTGTACGCGTGCGGCGAGGTCGCGTGCACGGGTGTGCACGGCGCCAACAGGCTGGCGTCCAACTCGCTGCTTGAAGGCCTGGTGTTCGCCGAGCGCATCGGCGCCGAGCTAGGCCGCGCGCTGCCACCGGATGCGCAGCCGGCCGACGATGACCGGGAGGGGCTGCTTGTCGCCCCGGCCATCGTCGCGCCGTTGCAGCAGCTGATGACCGCCAACGCGGGCGTGCTGCGGTCCGGACCGGGCCTGGCAAAGGCGGCCGCCGGCCTGGCCGAACTCGGCCGACAAGATTGCGACAAGCCGGATGCCGACGCCTGGCAGGCCACCAACTTGCACCTGGTCGGCTCCGCCCTGGTCGCCGCGGCGCTGGCGAGGGAGGAGACACGCGGCAGTCACTGGCGCGAGGACTTCGCGGAGACCAGCCCGGCGTGGCGCGGACACCTTGCGGTGTTGGCCGCCCAGTCCGGGTTCCGGTTGGTCTTCGAGCCGGTGCTCGACTGAGGACGGGAACGGGCGATGTGCGAGGTTACCTGCGGGCCAACTAATCCGGCTGGCATGCGCGCGGCTGCGGGACACGGTGCCGCCGTTCCCCCCTTGAGTGAAGGGATCGCCAGGCGGCTGCGCGCAGCCGGACTCGATCCAGCCGCCGTCGCCGCGGTGGCCGGGGCGGCGCTGACCGAGGATCTCGCCGGCGGCATCGACGTGACCACGGCCGCCACCGTGCCTGCGGACGCTCTGGGCCAGGCAGACGTCGTCGCAAGGTGCCCCGGCGTGGTGGCCGGGCTGCCCGTGGCCGAGACTGTGTTCTGGCTGGCATCGCCGGCCAGCCCGGTGCGGTGCACCGCCCAGGCCGCCGACGGCGACGTCGTGGCGGTGGGCCAGGCGGTGCTGGCCGTGACCGGACCGATCAGCGCGCTGCTGACCGCCGAGCGCGCGGCGCTGAACCTGCTGTGCCACCTGTCCGGCATCGCCACGCTCACGCGGCAGTGGGTGGACGAGGTCGCCGGGACCCGGGCGCAGATCCGCGATACCCGGAAGACCACGCCAGGCCTGCGGGCGCTGGAGAAGTACGCGGTTCGCTGCGGGGGCGGGGTCAACCACCGCATGTCACTGTCGGACGCTGCGCTGGTCAAGGACAACCATGTGGCCGCCGCCGGGTCGGTCAGGGCCGCGTTTACTGCGGTCCGGGCCCGGGCACCAGGGCTGCCGCTCGAGGTCGAGTGCGACACCCTGGACCAGGTGGCCGAGGCGCTGGCCGTAGGCGCTGACCTTATTCTGCTGGACAACTTCGCCGTCGCTGACATGGCCGCCGCGGTGCGGCTGGCTGACGGCCGGGCACTGCTGGAGGCCAGCGGCGGCCTCACGCTCGGCCGAGCCCGTGCGGTCGCGCAGACCGGCGTGGACTACCTTGCGGTGGGGGCGCTGACCCACTCGGCGCCCGCCCTGGACTTCGGACTGGACCTGCGCAGCCCAGCTAGCGATCGGGAGCGCCATGCTGCTGACGATTGACGTTGGTAACACCAACACGGTGCTCGGCCTCTTCGACGGAACAGATGTTGTCGAGCACTGGCGGGTGTCCACCGACCCTGTGCGCACTGCGGACGAACTGGCCGTGCTGCTGCAGGGCCTGCTGGGCCAGAGCACCCTGTTCGCCGAGCCAGACGTGAGCGGTATCGCGCTCTGCTCGACGGTTCCGTCGGTGCTGCACGAACTGCGGGAAATGTGCC
>JASHSZ010000659.1 GCA_030040815.1 Streptosporangiaceae bacterium | reverse complement strand
GGCCAGGCCGCACTGCTGTCGCCGACGACCGCCATCGTCGACTACCCGGCCATCGCACACGCGCTAGCCGACGATGTGGTGCGTCTCGGCGGCCAGCTGCTGACCTCGACCGCGGTGACACAGATCCGCACACGAGGTGACGACGCCGTGCACGTCGTCACGCCGGGTCAGACCTACCGGCTGAGCAGGCTGGTCATCTGCGCCGGCCTGCAGGCGGACCTGCTCGCGGCGGCCGCCGGCGACGGCCTGACGCCAGAGATCATCCCGTTCCGCGGCGAGTATCTCCGGCTCCGCCCGCACGCCCGCGACCGAGTGCGGCACCTCGTCTACCCGGTTCCCGATCCGGCTTATCCGTTCCTCGGGGTCCATCTGACACCCCGGATCAGCGGCGATGTCGATCTTGGCCCGAACGCAGTGCTGGCCCTCGCCAGGGAGGGCTACCGGTGGCGCGACGTGTCGGCGGCTCAGCTGGCCCGGCTGGCCCGCTCCGCGGCGTTCCACCAGCTGGCCCGGCACAACTGGCGGTCGGGCCTTCGGGAGCTGCGTGGGTCCCTATCGCGGCGCGTCTATCTCGCTGAAGCCCGCAGTTACCTGCCGTGGCTGCAGCCTGGCGACGTGATGCCGGCACCGGCCGGGGTACGCGCCCAGGCCGTGGATCCCGACGGCTCGCTCGTGGACGACTTCCGCATTCACCGGGCCGGGCCGGTCGTGGCGGTCCGCAACGCTCCGTCCCCCGCCGCGACTGCGTCGCTCGCCATCGCCGAGCGGATCGTCGCCCAGCTCTGACTGCCTGCGTAGCGGGGAGCCCTGCGTCGCGCACGACCGGGAACACGGCACCCCGGCTGCGGTCGGGAGTACGGCACTCCGGCTGCGGCCGGGAATGCGGCACCCCGGCGACGCGCTGTCGGTAGGCGATGGATACCTCTGATGACGCACTGCCAGCAGCGGCCGAGGAACTGGCTGCCGAGGATGAGCCGGTCACGCCGGCAGGCTCGCTGCCGCTGGCCGTTCTCGACTTCGTCGGCATCGAGTACGGCGAGACCGCGGCGTCCGCGCTGGCGGGCGCGGTAGGCGTCGCCAGAGCCCTCGAGACGGCCGGCTACCGCCGGTACTGGGTTTCCGAGCACCACAACATGCGCAGCCTGGCCTGCAGCGCGCCGGAGCTGCTGATCGCGCACGTCGGCGCTTTCACGTCCCGGATCCGGGTGGGGGCCGCCGGGATCATGCTGCCGAACCACGCGGCGCTCAAGGTCGCCGAAACGTTCCGTACCCTGCTGGCCATGTACCCGGGCCGGGTCGACCTGGCCCTCGGCCGGGCGCCGGGCACCGATCCGCTCACCGCGCATGTGCTGCGCCGCGGCATGGTGGCTGACGCTGCCGCTGAGTTCCCGGCCCAGGTGGGCGAGCTGCTAGCGTTCCTCGGTGACGGCTTCCCCGCTGGCCACCCCTATCAGCCGCTGATTGCGGCTCCGGTCGTTGATGAGCGGCCCGAGCTGTTCGTGCTCGGCTCTAGCCCCTACGGTCCCCGGTTTGCCGCAGTCAACGGAATGAGTGCGGTCTTCGCCCACCACATGAGCCCCGACCTGGCCTTCGATGTGTTGCGGGACTACCGGCGCCGGTTCGACCCTCGCCGACCAGGGGACGAGCCATACTCGGCGATGTCGGTGCTGGCATTCGCGAGCGATGACCCGGACGCGGTGCTCGAATTCGAGGCGGCCTGGACACTGACCCGCCGCAACATCCAGCGGGGGGTCCGCGAGCCGCTGGCCCCCGAGTCCATCGCCGAGTTCCGCGCATCGGAGGACTTCCAGTCGGCGCGCCAGCGCGACGGCCGGATGGTGACCGGCGAGCCCAAGGCGGTTGCCGAGCGGTTGCTGGAGATGAAGGCGCTCGCCGAGGCGGACGAGATCGTCGTGGTGACGCCGAGCCTCGACCGGGACCGGCGCAAGGCCAGCTTCACCGCCATCGCCGACGCCTGGCGGCAGGCCTAGCCCGTTAGCCCACCCCGATGCCGGTGTCGCGGGCGATCGCCGCCGCTTCCGTCCGGCTCGCGGCGCCGAGCTTGCCGAGGATGCTTGAGACGTGAACGCTCACCGTCTTGTCAGAGATGAACAGCTCGGCGGCTATCTCCCGGTTGCTGCGCCCGGTGGCCACCAGGCGCAGCACGTCCAGCTCACGCGCGGTCAGGCCACCGAGCGGAGCGCCCCGGTGGCCGTCCAGCCCGAGCCGGGCGCGGCGGCCGAGATCGGCGAGGGCGGCCCGCAGCCGGGTCGCGCCGAGGTCATCGGCGACCGCGGCAGCGAGCTGCCACTCGCGCTGTGCCTCGTCCCGGTGCCCGGCCTCGGCCAGCGCCTCGGCGAGCCGCCACCGCGACCTGGCCGCCTCGTACCGGAAGTCGGGGCCGAAGGTATCTGTCACGGCCCGCCAGTACTCCGGGTCGTTGTCGCCCGCTGCCCGGCGCAGCTCCGCCTCCGCCCGCGCCAGCCAGCCACGGCCGTCGACGCCCAGGCCCGCCTTCCGCCTCCTGCTGGCGCCGCGCCGGGCTGCGGCAGCCAGCGTCTCCGCCACCGCGACCAAGCCGTCGGCTGGCTGGCCAGCCGCCCGGGCGAGCCGAGCCTGATCGGCGAGCGCCCCGATCCCGATCGCCGCGGGGCGGATGAGCTGCGGAGTGTCCGTGCCGGCCGCCCAGGTCGTGGCCGCCTCGATCGTCGCCTGCGCGGCCGTCACCGCTGCCGCCAGGTCGCCGACCCAGTAGGCATCCTCGGCGACCAGGCCGGTGGCGATGTAGCGGGTCATCAGGTCTGACTCGAGGTACGGCTCCAGCCAGGCCCGCCGCTCGGCGACCCGGCCGCTGCCCCTGGCTACATCGATGAACAGCGCCATCGCCGATAGCCGGGCCTCGGCGACGTTGGTGACCCGGACCGGGAAGGTGTCAGCGAGATCCTGAGCGTGATCCCAGCTACCGTCGGCCACGTGCGTCAGGTAGTGCAGGTAACGCAGGTCCAGTCCGTACGGTGCGAGGCTCAGCCCGGCGCGGGCGGCTCGCTCGACGCCCACATGCGCCGCCGCCGCCGCGCCGGCGAGGTCGCCGGATTCCAGCCGCAGCCGGGCCAGGAAGTTCCGGACGCGCAGGTCGACGCCGGGCATGTCGGTGCCACCGACCAGGTCGAGCGCCTTCATGGCTAGCGCCTCCGCCTCGTCCGGCCTGCCAGCCCGCTCGCTCACCGCGCTGAGCGTCGCGAGCGCGTCGGCTTGCAGCCATGGCGCGCTCGCCGCCGCTGCCGCCGCGTCGGCTTCCCGCGCTCGGGCTGCCGCGCTCGGGTCGGCCACGTTCAGCAGCGTCCTGGCGTGCGTGGCCAGCGCGGCTGCTCGCTCGGCGGTCGCCGGCTCCGGCGGCAGCACGTCGACGGAGGCACTGCCAACCGCCAGCGCCTCGGCGTCGGCGTCGATGTCCAGCAGGAAGAAGCTCAGCCGCTCCATCACGCGCGTCAGCAGCCTGGGATCGGCGTCGGCATCCTGTCGCAGCTCAATCATCAGCCGCCGCAGCCTGCTGACCGCCGCGTCGAGCTGACCGGCGTCTGCGGCGCACAGGGCGGACCGGTACGCGAGTCGGGCTCGGCTCTGGCCGCTCAGGCGCTCGGGGTCGCTCACTCGATCCCACAGCGACAGCGCCTGGTCGAAGTGCCGGTGCGCGTCCGCTGGCGCGGCCAGCCGCCACGCTTCGAGGCCGGCCTGCACAGACGCGGCGAACGCGCCGGGGATGTCATGGCTGGCCAGGCAGTGCACGGCGAGCTCCGCGGCGGTGCCCTCGACCGGCCGCTCCGCCAGCAGCTCTGCGAGCCGCGCGTGTAGCCGGGTGCGCTGCTGCGGCAGCAGGTCGTTGTAGATCGCCTCCCGCAGCAGCGCGTGCCGGAAGGCCAGGCCCGCCTCGCCGTCGGGCACCAGCAGCTGCCGGGCCACGGCCTCGCGCACCGCCTCCTCGTACTCCGCGGTTGACAGCCCGGAGGCGTCCATGACCAGGTTGTCGTCGATCCTGCGGCCTGTGACCGCCGCGGCGCGGAGGACCTGCTGGGCGGCCGCGGACAACCCGGCCAGGCGTGCGACCAGCAGGTCGGCAAGCCCGGCCGGCAGCTTGTGCCCTGAGGAGGACGCGGCGAGCAGCTCCTCGGCATAGTAGGCGTTGCCCTCGGCGCGTCTGATCAGCGTGTCGATGGCGGCGGCGTCCAGCCGGCCCCCTGCGAGCTGCGTCAGATGCTGCGCCATGATCGTCGGGTCTAGCGGCCCCACGGTGATGGCAGTCACGGTCGGCAGTCGCTGCAGCTCGGCCACGACCGGCCGCAGCGGGTGGGCGCGGTGCACGTCGTCGGTCCGGTAGGACAGCACCAGCGCGACCCGCTCGCTGCGCAGCACGCGGCTGAGGAAGGTAACCAGGTCGCGAGTCGAGCGAACGGCCCAGTGCAGGTCCTCCAGCACGAGCAGGACAGGGCTCACCGTGGCGAGCTCGGTCAGCAGGCCGAGCACCGCCCCGAATAGCTGCTGCTGCGCCACTCCCGGCAGGTCGAGTGTCGGCGTCGTGAGCACCTGGTCGGGCAACAGCCGGGCCAGCACGGGCCGCGACGCCACAGCCTCAGCCAGCGGCCCGCGGGCGGCGCCCCGCACGGCGTCGGCCAGCGGCAGGTACGGGATGGTGTCGGCCAGCTCAGCGCACCGGCCGGACAAGACCGCAAAGCCGCGCTCGGCCGCGTCCGCGGCAAGCTCGCTGATCAGCCTCGTTTTGCCGATCCCGGCATCGCCGCTGACCAGCATGACGACCGGCCGACCCGCCGCCGCGTCAGCGAGCAGCGTTCGCATCCGGTCCAGCTCGGTCGCGCGGCCCACGAACGAGCCGACGGCACCGACACGGACAGATTCCGACACATGTCAATTATCCAGCCTGCGTCGGACAGCAGGCGCCTGCGGCGGCGCCGCAGGTCAGGACGTCGTATCGGCGATCAGGACCGAGCACGGGGCGTGGTGGGCGACCGAGTTCGGCACGCTGCCGAGCACGCGGCGCACGCCGGTCATGCCCTTGTTGCCCACGACGATCAGGTCGGCCCCGACCTCCTCGGCCACGTCGCAGATGGCCTCCGCCGCGTCCCCGCTGCGAGCGTAGGTGTGCGCCTCAACCCCGGCGGCACGCGCCCGCGAGGCGTGGTCAGCCACCACTGATTCGGCCAGATCGCCCGAGCCAATCTGCAGTTCCTCGTCGCCGGAGGCGCTGAACTGCTGCGGCCGGTAGGCGGACACGATGTGCAGCTGACCGCCGGTCAGCTTGACCAGCTCGATGGCCCGCCGGACCGCCTCTGCCGCGGTGGCCGACTGGTCTGCACCCACGACTACCGTCTCGAACACGGCGGCTCCCCTGTGACCGGATGTGGCTAATCTTCTGCGGGGCACTATAGCCGGTATGTCGCGGCATGCGGGTAAGACCGGACACGCCCCGCGAACGAGCTCCGGCCGTTAGGCGTAAGCATCCAGCCGCTTGCGCAGCAATCCCCTGGCACGGTGCAGCCGCGACATGACCGTCCCGATCGGCACGCTCAGCATCTCGGCGATGTCCCGGTACGGATATCCCTCCACATCGGCCAGGTAGATGGTCGC
>JASHSZ010000658.1 GCA_030040815.1 Streptosporangiaceae bacterium | reverse complement strand
CCGGAGCATATCTCTTGACATCGAGACTTCAGCGGCGGTAGACAGAGTCACATATATCTTGACGTCGAGAGAAGTGGACCCGGCGGCGCACCCCGGGTCGGGCAGACGGACGGAGGAGAGCTGTCATGTGGGATCCCGGCCAGTATCTGAGCTTCGCGGACGAGCGGTCGCGGCCCTTCTTTGACCTGGCGGGGCGAATAGCCGCGGAGAAGCCCGGCTACGTGGTCGACCTGGGCTGCGGACCTGGCCAGCTGACCGCCGAGCTGGCGCGGCGCTGGCCGCAGGCGACGGTGCTGGGCATCGACTCGTCCGTCGAGATGATCGACACAGCCACCGATGCGCGGTACGGAACCGACGGCTTCGGCGGGCGGCTCAGCTTCGAGCTCGGCGACGTCCGGGACTTCAAGCCCGACCGTCCGGTGGACGTGATCATCACCAACGCCGTGCTGCAGTGGGTTCCCGGCCACCTAGAGCTGCTGCCGCGCTGGGCCGGCTACCTGGCACCCGGCGGCTGGCTCGCCCTCCAGTTGCCGGGCAACTTCGACCAGCCCAGCCATGCCGTCTTGCGCGACCTAGCCCGGTCAGAGCGCTGGCGGGACCGACTGGCAGGCGTCCAGCTCAACCGCCAGGCGGCAGATCCCATCAGCTATCTCGACGTGCTAGCCAGGGCCGGGCTCGCGGTGGATGCCTGGGAGACGACCTACCTGCATCTGCTGCCCGGACCGGATCCGGTCACCGAGTGGTACAAGGGCACCGGGCTGCGGCCGGTCCTCGCGGCCCTCAGCCCCGAGGAGGCCCGCGAGTTCGTCGAGCAGTACGGGGAGCGGGTCCGGGCGGCCTATCCGGCCGCACCGTACGGCACCGTCTTGCCGTTCCGTCGAGTCTTCGTGGTCGCGCACAGCTGACTCGCGCGGCCACACGGTGCTGGCGCTAGCCGAGCCGCCCATCGCCGTTGCGCAGCTGCGCTGCCGCGGCGGCGGACAGCTGCGGCGCGGGGTCGAGTTCGCGCAACCCGTTCCAGGCAAGGTTGACCAGGTGGGCTGCCATCTCCTCCAGCGCCGGCTTGCGGGCGTCGAGCCACCACTGACCAGCCGATGCCACCATGCCGACGAGCATCTGTGCGTAAACCGGAGCGAGCGCCGGGTCGTAGCCGCGCGTTTCGAGCACGTCGCCGAGGATGTACTCGACCTGGCTGGCGATGTCGCTGATCAGGCTCGCGAACGTGCCCGAACCTGAGGTGGGGTTGGAGTCCCGAACAAGGATCCGGAAGCCGTCGGAGTTCTCCTGGATGTACCGGAGCAGCTGCACCGCGGCCATCTCGAACTTGGCCATGGTGTCCTCGCCCTCGAGCAGTCGGGTGGCCATGCTGAGGAACCGCTCGACCTCCCGGTCCACCACGACGGCGTACAGGCCTTCCTTGCCACCGAAGTGCTCGTACACGACCGGCTTCGATACGCCAGCCTGTGCAGCGATCTCCTCGATGGAGGTGCCGTCCAGTCCTCGCTCGGCGAAGAGCCGACGGCCGATGTCGAGGAGCTGCTCGCGGCGCTCCTTACCCGTCATCCGCCGTCGGCTCGGTGTCGGCTGGTTTGTCACGACTCCATCTTGGCCGGGTAGGCAGCAGCCTGGCGAACTGGCTGGTCGGCGCTTTGCGATGCCAGCACAGCCGGTGCCGCGCCCGCCGGTGCCCGGCGAGTCATGGAGCCGAATCGGCGGCTGCCCGTCTGCTTCTTCACCAGCTTGGCCTCGTCGGGCCACCTGACGTCGTACACCCAGCCGAGTTTCTCGGCAAACCAGATGAGCCGCGCGGCAGTGTCAATCTGGCCCCTGAGCACGCCGTGCCTAGCGCAGGTGGGGTCGGCGTGGTGCCAGTTGTGCCAGGACTCGCCGAAGGACAGGATCGCCAGCCAGTTGACGTTCCTTGACTTGTCCTTGACCTCGAACTCCTCCTTGCCGAAGGTGTGGCAGATCGAGTTGATCGACCAGGTGACGTGGTGCAAGAAGGCCACTCGCACGAGGCTGCCCCAGAAGAAGGCGGTCAGCGCTGCGTGCCACGACCACGACCACAGGCCGCCGATCAGCGGTGGCAGGGCGAGCGACGTGACGGCCAGCGCAAGGAAGCCGCTGGAGATGAACTTGATCTTGCGGTCGGCGAGCAGGTCCGGGCAGAACTTCTCGCGCGAGGTGCGGTTACCGTCGAACATCCAGCCGATGTGTGCCCAGCCCAGACCTTTGGCGAGGGCCTTCCAGTCGTTGCCGAACCGCCACGGCGAGTGCGGGTCGCCCTCGCGGTCGCTGTACTTGTGGTGCCGACGATGGTCGGCGACCCAGTTGAGAACCGGTCCCTCGATCGCCAGCGATCCGGCAATGGCAAGTGCTATCCGCAGCGCGGGCTTCGCCTTGTACGACAGATGGGTGAAGTACCGGTGAAAGCCCATGGCGATGCCGAGCCCGGAAACGTAGTAGAAGACCACGGCGATGATGACGTCGTGCCAGCCGAGGCCCCAGCCCCACGCCAGCGGTATCGCGGCGATCAGCGCGAGCATGGGGATTGCGACCATGATGGCGATGAGGGCCTTCTCCCCGGCGCCCTTGGGCGTGTCCTGCAGGTCATTGAGCGGCGCCCGGCGAGCGGCATCGCTCGCCTGCGCGCCGACCATGGCGGCGCTGGTCTCGACGGCGCCCGATTTCGTGGTGTCAGAAACAGTGGTCATGGGATCCTCGCCTGGCACTGCTGCAGGTTGTCCGCGACGTGAGCGTTCCGCCGCGCCGTGGGCAAGGGCCACGCAGATACGCTTACGTAACCGTAACCTACGAGACCGTAGGTTGCACTGCCAGCGGGCAAACTTTTGCCAGCAGTGCCATGAACGGGTATCGACGCTGTGGTCGCCGACATACCCGCGCAAGGCGACGCCATGCCTGGCGCCGCGGGAAGTCAAGTGGTCACCTGCGGTGCGTGCTGTCTCGGCCGACATGGGCCGACGGTTTTGTCAGTGCCTCGCTCTAGTATTCGAATATGACGAGTAAACTGCCACTTCTTCAGTTACGCGAGCAGGCGACGGCGCTGCGGCTCGCCGGCAAATCGCTCCGCGAAATCAAGCAGATCACCGGCGTCACGAGCAATCGGGCGCTCGCAGACGCACTCCGCGGTGTGCCGCCGCAGCCCTGGACTCGTCGACCCAGAGCCAAGGACGATCTGCGCGCCAAGGCGCGCGAACTACGCGCCAAGGGCTACACCTACGTTGAAATCGTCTCTGAGCTTGGCGTGGCGAAGAGCTCAGTCTCGCTCTGGACGCGCGACATGCCTCGCGCCGGCAGGATCAGCTATCAAGAGATCCGCCAGCGCAACGCGGCGAGCGTCAGCGCGTTCTGGGCCGACGAGTCACCTCGCCGCGAGGCCAGGCGTCAGGCCGTCAGCGATGCCGCTGCGGCCGAGATCGGACCGCTGGCCGACCGGGAAGTCATCATTGCGGGCGCCATTGCTTACTGGTGCGAAGGTTCAAAGAACAAGCCTTATCGGCGCTACGACAACGAGGTCGCGTTCATCAACAGCGATTCAAAGATGATCTTGTTCTTCCTGCGTTTCCTGGCCGTGGTCGGAATCGAGCCAGAGCGTATCTGTTGCCGGGTCTCGATCCACGAGAACGCCGATGTCGCGGGCGCGCAGCGGTTCTGGCAGCAGGTCACGGGGTTGCCGGCTGACCAGTTCAGGCGGCCGACGCTGAAGCGCCATAACCCCAAGACAATCCGGAAGAACACAGGGGACGACTATCACGGCTGCCTAATCATTCGGGTCCGCAAAGGCGGCGAGCTCTACCGGCAGATCGAAGGCTGGGCGTCCGCCGTCATGGTTGTGCCAGCGGAGCCAGAACTAGACGCGCAGGCTGACGACAACCTGCCGGGTTAGGACTCGAACCTCGATGTGCTCCCAGGGGAGGACTCGAACCTCCAACGCAGACACCAAAAGACTGAGTGTTGCCGTTACACCACCTGGGAAAGGACGTGCCCAGATCACGAGCCTACCGTGACCCACAGTGCCCGGCAGAGCATCGGCACCGAGGAGCAGCGGAGGGACCGGTCCGGCCTGGGCTCGCTCGCCGGTAGTTCGGTCCTCGCCAGGACGGGCCGATCGGCTCTGCCCTTGCGGTACTGGACGGCTGCCGCTATTGGTGCAGACCCGGCGGGGCACCGGAGTTTGTGGGACGATCGGGACGGGCGGTGCACGGGCGCTAACTGACGCCCAGGCCGACCGGGCGCAGGTAACCGGCCGGTATCCTGCCAATGTCGGGATAGCAACATCCCTGCGTGCGCCCCGCACTTCGGCGCGAGCCGTCGCGGCAGTTTCCGCAGCGATCCCAGCGACACCGAGGAGCCGAGCCGAGTGACAGCTAACGGTCCGGCCGCCGTCATCGTGCTGGCGGCGGGCGAAGGCACCCGGATGCGTACGGCTACTCCGAAGATGCTCAACGGGGTGTGCGGCCGCCCGATGCTCGGCCACGTGCTGGCGACGGCGGGGGAACTCCAGCCGCAGCGGCTGATCCTCGTGGTCGCCGGCCTGGATAGCCAGGTCGCCCGGTACGCCCGCGCACACCACCCGGAGGCGACGCTGGTGGTGCAGGAGCGCCGCGGCTCGTGGGGCACCGGGCACGCCGTGCGCACCGTGATCGAGAACGTCGGCACCATCCAAGGCACCGTCGTCGTGCTGTTCTCCGACACCCCGCTGCTACGCACCGCGACG
>JASHSZ010000657.1 GCA_030040815.1 Streptosporangiaceae bacterium | reverse complement strand
CCTTCTCGAAGTTCCGCTGCGCGATCACGTTGCCCGCCGTCGCGCGCCGGTCGCCGGCCATCACGACACCGCCGTCGCACACCGCGGTCACGATCGTCGTGCCATGCGGCACGTCCGGCACCGCGCCCGTGCCCGCGTCGCCGCGGCCTGCCCGCGGCAGCAGGTCCGGCGCGGCCTGGCTGAGAAAGTCGGCGAAGGACGATGACCCGATAGCAAGGAACGTCGCAGCCTGCCACCGTCCCTGAGGTTCCATGCCGCCCACCGCGAAGTCCCTCCGCTCATCCCATTACTACCGGGCACGCACGCTCACCGGGGGCAAGCCCCGTGCACCCCAAAACTACCGCGCGTCGCGGCTCGGCATCCGTCCGCGCCAGCACGGCCAGGTGGGCCTACTGCCCGCCCTTCTGCACGTACGACCGGACGAACTCCTCGGCGTTCTCCTCGAGTACCTCATCGATCTCATCCAGGATCGCGTCCACGTCGTCGGTCAGCTTGTCCTGTCGCTCCCTGGCCTCGTCGGTCTGCTGGACGTCAGAGTCAACGTCTTCCTCAGCTCGGCGAGGCGCCTGCCGCTGACCGCCGGTGTCCTTTGTCGCCATGCTCCAACCTCCGTGCTCCGCGGTGCCGCCCGTAGTCCCAACGCTATATTGGCCTGCCGGTACACCGTCCAACCGTGCGTGCATTGCATCGCTATCACGCAGGGCCAGCTTCTTGCCAGGATAGACACAGCCAACTCGTGGCCAGGATAGACACAAAAGCGCGAAGCGCTCAGGCCGCAATGACAGCTATACGCCAAATTACCCGGATTGTTCGCGGTGAGCAGATCCGCGCCGGGCTCACGAACCCGTGAGCGCCGCGACCAGGTCGCCCGCGGTAGCGCAGGTATCCAGCAGCCGGCCCACGTGAGCTCTGGTGCCCCGCAACGGCTCCAGCGTGGGGACCCTCTGCAGCGACTCGCGGCCCGGGATGTCGAAGATCACCGAGTCCCAGGATGCCGCGGCGACTGCATCCGGGTACTGCCGCAGGCAGCGGCCGCGGAAGTAGGCCCTGGTGTCCTCAGGCGGGTCGTCGACGGCCCTGGCGATGTCAGCCTCGCCGACTAGCCTCGTAATCCGCCCGCGGGACGCCAGCCGGTTGTACAGGCCCCGGTCCAACCGGACGTCGGCATACTGCAGGTCGACTAGCTGCAGCCGCGGATGACCCCAGGACAGCCCGTCCCTGGATCGGTAGCCTTCCAGGATCTCCAGCTTCGCCACCCAGTCCAGCTCCCTGGCCGTCTGCATGGGGTCGTCGGCCAGCCGGGTCAGCACGCTCTCCCAGCGGCCCAGCACGTCGGCGGTGACGTCGTCGACATCGGTGCCGTATTTGTCCTCGGTGTACTTGCGGGCGAGCTCCAGGTACTCCATCTGCAGCTGAACCGCCGTCATCTTGCGGCCGTCGCGGAGCGTCACCAGATGCTTCAGGCTGGGATCATGCGAGATCGCCCGTAGCTCTGCCACCGGCGACTCGACGGATAGCTCCGTGGCCAGGAACCGGTCCTCGATCATGGCCAGCACCAGTGCGGTGCTGCCCAGCTTGAGGAAGGCAGAGATCTCGCTCATGTTGGCGTCGCCGATGATCACGTGTAGCCGGCGGTACTTGTCCGGGTCAGCGTGCGGCTCGTCGCGCGTGTTGATGATCGGGCGCTTCAGCGTGGTCTCCAGGCCCACCTCGACCTCGAAGAAGTCGGCCCGCTGGCTGATCTGGAAACCGTCCTCTCGACCGTCCGCGCCCAGGCCGACCCGGCCGGCCCCGCACACCACCTGCCGCGACACGAAAAACGGCGTCAGGTGCCTGACGATGTCGGCGAACGGGGTCGCCCGGCTCATCAGGTAGTTCTCGTGGCAGCCGTAGGAGGCACCCTTATTGTCGGTGTTGTTCTTGTAGAGCTGAATCGGCTGGCCGCCCGGTGTGGCCGCCGCCCTCGCGGCCGCCTCGGCCATGACCCGCTCGCCGGCCTTATCCCAGATCACGGCGTCGAGCGGGTTAGTGCACTCGGGAGCGGAGTACTCGGGGTGGGCGTGGTCGACGTACAGCCGCGCGCCGTTGGTGAGGATCACGTTTGCCAGCCCGAGGTCCTCGTCGGTGAGCTGGGACGAGTCGGCAGTCTCCGCGGCCAGGTCGAAGCCCCTGGCGTCCCGGAGCGGGTTCTCTTCCTCGAAGTCCCACCGCGGCCGCCGGGCCCGCGCGGCGGTGGCGGCCTGGTAGGCATTGACCACCTGGGACGAGCTCACCATGGCGTTCACGCCCGGCTGTCCGGGCACGGAAATGCCGTACTCGGTCTCGATGCCCATGACCCGGAGCGCACTCATGGTCTAGAGCCTAAGCTGCGCACGCCGCCGACCGCACGCCCCGCCCCGCCGGAAGCCCGGCTAGAGGTACTGGCCGGTGTTGGACACGGTGTCGATCGACCGGCCTGCCTCGGTGCCGCCCTTGCCGGAGATGAGTGTGCGGATGTAGACGATCCGCTCGCCCTTCTTGCCGGAGATCTTGGCCCAGTCGTCGGGGTTCGTGGTGTTCGGCAGGTCCTCGTTTTCCTTGAACTCGTCGAGGCACGCCGACAGCAGATGCGCCACGCGCAGGCCCTTCTGGCCGGTCTCCAGGAACTCCTTGATAGCCATCTTCTTCGCCCGGTCGACGATGTTCTGGATCATCGCGCCAGAGTTGAAGTCACGGAAGTACAGCACTTCCTTGTCGCCGTTGGCGTAGGTGACCTCGAGGAACTTGTTCTCCTCGGTCTCGGAGTACATCCGCTCGACCACGCGCTGGATCATCTCGGCGACGGTCGCGTCCGTGTGACCGCCGTGCTCGGCCAGGTCGTCGGCGTGCAACGGCAGCTCGGGCAGCACGTACTTGGAGAAGATGTCGCGGGCCGCCTCGGCGTCCGGCCGCTCGATCTTGATCTTCACGTCCAGCCGACCCGGCCGCAGAATGGCCGGGTCGATCATGTCCTCGCGGTTGGACGCGCCGATCACGATGACGTTCTCCAGCCCCTCCACGCCGTCGATCTCGCTGAGCAGCTGCGGCACGATTGTGTTCTCCACGTCGCTGGACACACCCGAACCCCGGGTCCGGAAGATCGAGTCCATCTCGTCAAAGAACACGATGACCGGCATGCCCTCGCTGGCCTTCTCCCTGGCACGCTGGAACACCAGCCGGATGTGCCGCTCGGTCTCGCCGACGTACTTGTTCAGCAGCTCCGGGCCCTTGATGTTGAGGAAGAAGCTGCGCCGCTCCTTCGCAGGGCCCGCATCGCCGAGCAGGGCACCGTCACCTTCTTGCTCCGCCAGCGCGGCGACCTGCTTGGCCAGCGAGTTCGCCACGGCCTTCGCGATGAGCGTCTTGCCGCAGCCGGGCGGGCCGTACAGCAGCACGCCCTTCGGCGGCCGCAGCTTGTGCTCGCGGAACAGGTCGGCGTGCAGGTAGGGCAGCTCGATGGCGTCGCGGATCTGCTCGATCTGGGAGGACAGGCCGCCGATCTCGGCGTACGAGATGTCGGGGACTTCCTCGAGGATGAGCTCCTCGACCTCGGCCTTGGGAATGCGCTCGTAGACGTAGCCCGAACGCGGCTCGAGCAGCAGCGAGTCACCCGCGCGCAGGGTCGCCCCGCGCAGCGGCTCCGCCAGCCTGGCGATGCGCTCCTCGTCCGCGTGCGAGATGATCAGCACGCGATCGCCATCCTCCAGCAGTTCCTTGAGCATGACGACCTCGCCGACCGACTCATAGCCCTGGGCTATGACGACGTTCAACGCCTCGTTTAGCACGACTTCCTGGCCAGGCTTCAGGGTGGCGAGCTCCACTCCAGGGCTCACGCTGACCCGCATCTTGCGCCCGCCAGTGAACACATCCGCGGTGCCATCGGCCGTGGCCTGCAGGAAAATGCCGAAGCCGCTCGGCGGCTGGGCGAGCCGGTCAACCTCTTCCTTCAGCGCGACGATCTGCTCGCGCGCCTCCCGCAGCGTGCCCGCGAGCCGATCGTTCTGGCTGGTCAGCGCCGCCAGGCCGGACTCGGCCTCGCGCAGTCGCTGCTCGAGCAGATGCGTCTGCCGAGGTGTGTCGGCAAGCCGGCTGCGCAGGGCGGCGACCTCCTCCTCAAGGAAGGAGACCTGCGTGGTCAGGACCTTGACCTCATCGTCGTGCCGCCCGGAGTGAACGCTGT
>JASHSZ010000656.1 GCA_030040815.1 Streptosporangiaceae bacterium | reverse complement strand
CGGCGCCGGGCATGCCCGGCCGCTGCGCGGTCGATAGCGCCGGCTGGCCCTCTGGCTGGACTGTGCCGCCCGCGTGCCGGCCGCCTTCGGCAGCCGCGCCGGGGCGTCCGTTGCCGGCTGGCCGTCCGGGCTGGCCCTCGGTGCTGATCGCGCCCGCCACAATCCGCGCCACCTCGTCCTCGAGCGAGCCGCGGTCGGTCTCGCCGGCCACCAGCGTCGTGACGACGTCGCGGATCTCGGTGAGCCGCCGGAGCGTCTCGTTGTGCCGGGACGTCAGCAGGTTCAGCCGCCGCTCGGCGCCGTCGTGGATAGCCGTGGCGCGCGCAGTCGCCTCGTCAAGCTGCTGCTTTGCCTGGCTCTTGGCCGTGGCGACGGCCGTCTCCGCCTGCTTGGTTGCATCCGTGATGACCTGCTGGGCCTCGGTAACCGCGCTCTTACGCGTGTTGTCGGCCTCGGCCTTGGCGCGCGCCACGGTTGTCTCGGCCTGCTCCTGGGCCGCGCTCAGCATGCGTTCGGCCTGCTCCTGTGCCTCCGCCCGGCTGCGGTCAGTCTCCGCCTTGGCGTCGGCCCGCAGCTTTGTGGTCTCCGCCTGCGCCTCGGTGCGGAGCTTGGCGATCTCGTCATCCGCCTTGGACCGCTGCGACTTCGCCTCGTCATCCGCCAGCTTGAGTATCTGTCCAATCCGCTCGCTAATCTCCTCGTGCGGGGGCCGACCCGAAGACCGTGCGGCTGACAGTTCCAGCTTGAGGCGCTCGACCTCGTCAAGCGCCTGGGATAGCCGGTCCTCCAGGTCACGCCTGCCGTCCTGCAAACCGCGCGTCTCCAGCCTCAGCTGGGCGATGGCCTCGTCCACCTGCATCCGGCTGTAGCCGCGCCGTTCGAGGGCAAACTGGCCATCATGGCCGAGGTCGGCGGAGAGGTGGCTGTGCTCGCTCATGTTTCACCTATCACGTCATAGGCGCGGCCGCCGACGCCCGGGGACTGGCGGCCGCGGAAGACTGCTGCAGTTACCACACCTCTGGCCGCGCCTTGCTGGCGCAGCCCGGCACGCGGAACGTGCTGATATCGGGCTTCGACTCTGTCCCTAACCTCCCTGGCCCGCAACCGAAACGTTGTTTTCTAGTTATTTATCTTGTTTGCTGTGTGATTCCTGGTCATGTCGGCCGTTGCCGGCCGCGAACCACCGCGCCGCGCCCGCCGGTGCGACAATCGGGTGGCGCACGACCGGGTGCGCAGCGCCCACGGAGAATGGTCTGACTCGTGCACCCCGAACATCTTGTCGGGTCGCTGGACGGCGCCGCACCGTCGCTGCACCCGGATGCCTGGGTGGCGCCGGGTGCCGTGATTATCGGTCGCGTGACGCTGGGCCGCGCGTCATCCGTCTGGTACGGCTCCGTGCTGCGCGCTGATGACGCCGAGATCGTCGTCGGCGCCGAGTGCAACATCCAGGATCTGTGCTGCCTGCACGTGGACCCGGGGGAGCCGGCGATGCTGGAAGACCGGGTCAGTCTCGGCCACCACGCGACCGTGCATGGCGCGCACATTGAGACCGGCGCGCTGATCGGGATCGGGGCGATCGTGCTGGGCCGCGCGAGAGTCGGCGCGGGGACGCTGGTCGCAGCCGGGACCGTGGTGCTGCCCGGCGTCCGGCTGCCGGCGGGCGTCCTGGTAGCCGGCACGCCGTGCCGCGTCGTACGCGAGCTGACCGACGCTGACCGGCAGTCCTTCGCGAACACCGCCGCCCACTACGCGCAGCGTGCCGCCCGACATCGCGCGGCGACCTGGTCCGGGCAGCGGAGCGACCCGCACTAGGTACCGTCGGCATCCCCGCTGTCCGGGCGCGAGCCGGCGGCCGCCGCCGCGGTCAGTCGGCGGTCGCGGGACTGGCTATCGCGGGTGGTACCGGAAATGGCCCTGTTGAGTCATGTGCGCGGCTAGGGGCTGCCGTTAGCCTGCCTGTTACGGGGGTTACGCGATCGGGCCATGACCCAGCTCGGCACCGGGGAGGTGCGCACGTGCGGGAGGACGTCGACCTCCGCCTTCACGACGCGGTGGCGCTCGAGGAGATCGAGCTCTACGCCGAGGTGCTGAGCGCTGTCGCGATCGCCGACGGCCCGCTGACGACCGAGCAGATCGACGAGGTGCTCGGCCTGCGCAAGCGCGCCAGCGCCGAGGCCAGCGCCTGCTGAGCCAGGTCCTGGTCAGCCTTCGGCTGCGGGCTCGGGGTCCTCGCGCGAGAACATGACATCGGTGCCGGAATGCTCAAGGCCCAGCGAAGCGTAGAGGCCGATCGCGGCGGTGTTTGACTCGTCCACGTAGAGCATCACCTCGGCGAGCCCCAGGCTGCGCAGGTGGCGCATGCCGATCAGCGTGAGCGCCCGGCCGAGTCCGGTGCCCTGCTCGCCCGGATCGACCCCGACGACATAGACCTCGCCGATCGCCTCGCGCTCGCGGTCGCTCGTGGCGTGCGCCGCGCCGCCGTCCGCCGCGGGCGTGTCGCGGCGGAGGCTGCCGTGCACCTTAGTCCAGTGGAAGCCGGCCAGCGTGCCGTCGCGCTCGGCGAGAAAGAACCCTGCCTGGTCGAACCACGGCTCGCGCTCGCGCAGCTCGAGGTCGGACCTGGTCCAGGCGCCCTGTTCCGGGTGCCGAGCGAAAGCCCGGCGGTTGAGGGCGAGCCAGGCGTCCTCGTCCAGCCCGACCCGGAACGTGCGCACCGATATCCCGGCGGGCAGTTGCGGCGCGGGGATCTCGGCAGACAGCGATCTGCGCATCTGCCACAACGCGCGGGAGCGATGGAAGCCCACCGCCGCTGCCAGCCTGGCCGCAGCTGGCAGGTCACCGTGCGCCCACAGTCGCAGATCCGCTCCGTCGGCCTCGCTGACCAGGGCGCGGCCTACCGCTCGGCCGAGCCCGCGCCTGCGCAGCGCCGGCCGGATGACCATCTCGGCCGCCGGCCCTTCGACCCGGTCGGTGGGATCGAGGTGCCCGTAGCCAGCCAGCCTGCCCCCGTACCACAGCAAGACGTCGCGGCCCGCTGGGTCGCCGCCGTACGTCAGGTGCAGCACGACGTGCTCGGACAGCGGACTGACGCCGTCGGCGTGCGCGGCCTCGCTGACGAGCTGCAGAACCGCAGCCGCATCCGTCGGCGGCAGGGAGCCGCTGGCCCAGACCCGGACCCGGCCGTCATCCTGGCCGTCGGTGTCAGCAGCGACGGGCGCGCCTGCCATCAGGCCGGCCCCGCGCCGACGGCCTCGACCGGGCTAGGCGTCAGCATGCGCCACCGACGAGTGGACCGCCGGGCCAATCCGGTCGGCTCCAGTCAGCCGGGCACGACCGGCGTCGTCGGCCAGCAGGCCGGGACCGTCGCCCGAGCCGCCAGCGCCGTCAGCGCCGCCAGCGCCGCCAGCGCCGTCAGCGTCCTCAGCGCCCTCATCGCCACCACCGATGTCCTCGGCCTCGGCAGCGCCCGACTTGACCGGCACGAACCGGTAGCCGACGTTACGGACGGTGCCGATCAACTCCTCGTTCTCGGCGCCGAGCTTGGCCCGCAGCCGGCGCACGTGCACGTCCACGGTTCGGGTGCCACCGAAGTAGTCGTAACCCCAGACCTCCTGCAGCAGCTGCGCTCTGGTGAAGACGCGGCCGGGACGCTGGGCCAGGAACTTGAGCAGCTCGAACTCCTTGAAGGTCAGATCGAGCAAGCGACCGTTCATCCGGGCCGAATACGTCGCCTCGTTCACGACGAGCCCGCCGGAACGGATCTCGTCCGGGCGCTGAGCGGCCGCCCGCCCTCGGCGACCGATGACCAGCCGGAGCCTGGCCTCCACCTCGGCAGGCCCCGCGGTGTGCAGGATCAGGTCGTCTGCACCCCAGTCGGCCGAAATCGCCGCCCAGCCGCCGTCGGTCACGATGAGGATGACCGGCACAGTGGCGGCAGCGGCACGCAACACCAGCAGCAGGCGCCTGGCCAGCACGAGGTCACGCCGGCCGTCGACGAAAACCGCGTCCGGTGCCGCACCGGCGAGGACGTGCTCAGGCGCGGCCGGCGCCACCCGGACCGTGTGCCGCAGCAGGCTCAGCGACGGCAGGATGTCGGCGGGCGGCTCCCGCCCGCTGGTGAGCACCAGGACGTTGCTCAACCGCTGCACCTCCGGCCCCGGCGGCACCGCCGGCACGCTCCGCTCCCACACCCAGGTCGTCGTCGTCCAGGGCCGCCATAGGCGAGGATAGCTGACATGGCCATCGTGACCGTGCGCTACTGGGCAGCCGCGAAGGAGGCTGCCGGGGTGTCCGAGCAGCGGGTTACCGCGGACACGCTGGCTGCCGCGCTCGCGGCGGTCACCGAACCCGACGACCGCGCCCGGCTGCGAGCGGTTATCGCCCGGTCCTCGTTCCTCGTCGACGGTGCGCCTGTCGGCCGCCGTGCCGCGGAGACGGTCGAGCTGCGCGATGACACTGTGATCGAGGTGCTGCCGCCGTTCGCCGGGGGCTAATCCGCGGATCACCCGCTCGAAACATGCTGACGGACCGGTGAACCAGGACGCCGGTGTGCGCGTACTAACGGGTATGGCGGGCGCTGGCGGCGCGAACGGCGGCGACTCCTCGCGGATGGCATCCGACGAGGAGCTTGTCCGCGCGCTCTACGCCGAGCACGCTGGGCCGCTGCTCAGGTACGCGGTTCATCTGATGAGCGGCGACCGGCAGCGCGCCGAGGACATCGTGCAAGAGACGCTGCTCCGGGCGTGGCAGCACCCCGAGGCCATCGCCGACCGGCCGGCCAGGCCCTGGCTGTTTGCCGTAGCGCGTAACCTCGCCATCGATTCGTACCGGGCTCGCCGTGCCCGGCCGCATGAGGTTGGCGAGGCAGCGCTTGAGATGCGGCCGGCACCTGATGAAGCGGAGCGAGCACTGGAATCCTGGGCGGTCGCGAACGCGCTCCTCTCGCTGCAGCCAGAACACAAGCGGGTGCTGCTGGAAACGTACTACCGCGGCAAATCGGTCGCGGAGACGGCGGCCACCCTGGGCGTGCCGGCCGGGACCGTCAAGTCCCGCACGTACTACGCACTGCGCGCGCTTCGGCTGGCGCTGGAAGAGCGGGGGCTGGCGCCATGACGATGAAGGACAGCAACAACGGTGTCGGCGGCTGCCGGGAGTTCCGGCATCTGCTCGGCGTGTATGTCGTTGGCGCGATCGATCCGGCCGAGCGGTCCGTTGTAGACGAGCACCTGACGGGCTGCCAGGCCTGCCGGGACGAGCTTGCCGGGCTGGCCGGTCTGCCGGCCATGCTGAGCCGGGTGCCGACCCCGGACGTGGAGCGCCTTGGTCTGGAGTCCGGCGCGCTCGACGAGGATCCACCGCCTCCTGGCGACCTGCTGAACTCGCTGCTCAGGAAGGTCTCGCTGCGTCGCCGCAGCCGGCTGTGGCGCGGCGCCATTACGGTAGCGGCCGCGGCTGCGATCGCAGCCGCCGGAGCCACGGCTGCCGTGGAACTGGCCATGCCGGCCCCGCCCGCGCACACGGCGGTGGCCAGCGCCGCCAACACTCGCACCGGCGTGGCCGCGGTGGTCGACTACGCCGCGTCGCCGTGGGGCGGCACAACCATGCGCGTGCAGGTCAACGGCATCCGGGCCGGCACCACGTGCCAGTTCTGGATGGTTGGCCCGAATGGCAGGACCTATGCAGGCACCTGGACGATACAGCCGGACTATGGCCGACAGTGGTGGTACTCGGTCGCGTCCCGGGCAGCGTCCGGTTCGGTCCGCAGTTTCCAGCTCACCGCGAGCGGCAAGGTACTGCTGACGATTCCGACCAGCTAGCAGGGAATGCGGCGGCCTGGCCGCGCGCTATCACCGGGCGTGTCCCCTGGGTTCATCGCACTGCTGGCCGCGATCGGCGCCGCCATCCTTGGCGGAGCCGGCTGGCGGCTGACTAATGGCCGGATGCGAGCGCCGCGCGCCGTGATGCTGCCGAGCGCCGGAGGCCTGGATATCGCTGACGTTCCGGCGGGGAACGGGCTCGGTCCGGTCCCGGCCACGCCAGCCGTCCCGGCCGCCGAGGCGGCCAGGCTGACGAGCGAGCAGATCGGCCACGCTCTTGGCCAGCGGGCCACCCTGCTGCAGTTCTCCACCGCGTTCTGCGCGCCGTGCCGCGCGACGCGGCGGATTCTGGCGGACGTGGCCGGCCTGACCGAGGGCGTCGCGCACGTGGAGATCGACGCCGAGTCCCGGCTCGACCTGGTCCGCCAGCTAGGCGTGCTGCGGACGCCGACGGTGTTGGTCCTCGCGGCGGACGGGACCATCGTGCGCCGGGCCAGCGGCCAGCCGCGCAAGCCCGACGTTATCGCCGCCATTGGTGCGGCGGTGGGGCTGTCATGACGACCCGTGCGGCTGGTAAGATATTCCTATATATTAGATCGGCAAAAGAGATAGTGACACGAGCGACGGGCCCGCATACCATCGGCTACGTGCCTGCACAGACGCGGAGCCGTGGCCGGGCTCGACGTGGCGAGATCGCGCTGACCAAGCGCCGCGCGGTGGATTTCTGCCGCGTCGCTACAGCCATCTGTCCGGTCGCGTCGCCGTCGCGGATGCGCTGAACCGCGGGCCGTCGACGCGGCCCGGACCGGCGCGGGCGGCGGGCGAGCCGACGGCCGCCTGGCCGGACAGGCCCGTTCCCGCCAAGACGTGCCCGATCCGCACGCGGATGGCGTGTCGCGCACCTCAGCATCAGGGGCCAGCAGTCACGACCACAGGGAGACTCGCCAGTGCAGATCGACCCGAGAGGGCCGCGCTTCGGCGCCCTCATCACCATGGCAATGTTCGCGGCGGTACTGATCACAGGCAACGTCTGGGTGCTGACGGCGCAGGCGGTGATGTTCGCCGCGGGCGCGTTCTTCGGACTTACCCGGTCCCCGTACGGGCTGCTCTACAGGTTTGCGGTCAGGCCCCGGCTCGGTCCGCCGCGCGAGCTTGAGGCCGCCGCGCCGCCGCGGTTCGCCCAGGCGCTCGGCCTGGTCATCAGTCTCATCGGCATCGTCGGCTACGGCAGCGGCGTGACGCCGCTCGGCATGGGGGCCGCGGCCGCCGGACTGGTCGCCGCGGTGCTCAACGGGGTATTCGGGCTTTGCCTGGGATGCGAGATGTACCTGGTGATCAGGCGCGTCTGGCCGGCCAGCGCCGGCGCTCGGGCATGACGAGCAGCAGATAACTGAGGCCGAGGCTCACCGCGGGCCCGGCCCACACCCAAGGAGGAATGCGAGCATGAGCCGTTCTGACGTCCTAGTGGACGCTGACTGGGTCGAAGCGCACCGTGACGACCCTGGCGTCGTCCTGGTGGAGGTCGACGAGGACACCAGTGCCTACGACAAGGGCCACATCCGGGGCGCGGTGAAGATCGACTGGAAGAAGGATCTGCAGGACCCGGTTCGCCGCGACTTCGTTGACAGGGCGGGCTTTGCGAAGCTCCTGTCGGAGCGTGGCATTTCGAACGACGACACGGTGATCCTGTACGGCGGCAACAACAACTGGTTCGCCGCCTACGCCTACTGGTACTTCAAGCTGTACGGGCACCAGAAGGTCAAGCTGCTTGACGGCGGTCGTAAGAAGTGGGAGCTCGAGTCCCGCGAGCTGGTGACGGACGTGCCGCAGCGGCCGGCCACGGCCTACCAGCCGCAGGACCAGGACAGCGACATCCGGGCCTTCCGCGACGAGGTCGTCGCCGCGATCGGCACCAAGAACCTCGTCGACGTGCGCTCGCCGGACGAATTCGCCGGCCGCCTGCTCGCGCCCGCGCACCTGCCGCAGGAGCAGGCGCAGCGGGGCGGCCACGTGCCGACCGCGAAGAACGTGCCGTGGTCGAAGGCGGCCGAGGACGACGGCACGTTTAAGTCCGATGATGCGCTGCGGACGCTCTACGGCGAGGCCGGTGTCGACTTCGGCACGGACACCATCGCGTACTGCCGGATCGGCGAGCGCTCGGCGCACACCTGGTTCGTGCTGCACGAGCTGCTGGGCCAGCCCAACGTTAAGAACTACGACGGCTCCTGGACCGAGTACGGCTCTCTGGTCGGCGTCCCGATCGCGGTCGGGGACGAGTCCTGATGGCCGCTTCTGGCCAGCCTGACGGCGTGTCCGGCCAGGCGGCGGCGGGCGGGTGCGGCGCACCCGCCGGCGGCGCCGCGATTACCAATGCAGGCACTCAGGCGATCGTGCAGGGCCGGGTGACCAGCGCAGGCGCACCGGTGCAGGTGGGCTATGCGCGGCTGCTCAACTCCGGCGGTGACTTCGTCGCGGAGGTGCCGCTCGGTGCCGACGGTGGTTTCCGGTTCTTCGCCGCTCCCGGCGACTGGACGCTGCGGGTGCTCGCACCCGGCGGAATCCGGACGGACCGGATCGTGACCGCCGCGACCGGCGAGATCAGGGATCTGGAGGTAACGGTCTAGCGCGCTGCCGTTGTGAGCTGGCGCGCACTGGCCCGCGCGGTGAGACTGACATAAGGGAACCGAGGCACGGGCAGGGCAGCGCGATCGTGGCCGGTTGCGCTGCCCTGTTGTGTTCTCGATCTGGCCTGACCGAGCTCTTGAGTCCGAATCGCGACCTAATTAACTGACTTGGCAGCGCGCAGACCCTCGTTTGGACCCCTTTAGTTCAACATCTGTTCACTTTCTACCCCTAGAAAAGACGTCGGCGGCCGCAGAAGCCGCCGCTGACGGCCAGTGGCTTGCGCGCCGGTCGTGGGGTTCCCGAGGGGGAGGACGAGGGCAGCAGAATGGCAACCGAGCCTGACTCTGTTGTGTCCGGCGACGGATATGCCGGGGAGAGCACCCGGGGTTCGTCCCCCGTGGTGAGCACTGATGTGGTGAGCACTGACATTGCCCCCGTCGTCCCCACCGATCGCGAGCCTGCCGCCGACCTCGGCATCGCCATCAAGGCGGTCGACCTCACCCTGAGCTTCGGCAACCGAGACGTCCTGACCGGCATCACGACTGACATCCGGCGCGGCGCGATCACCGCGCTGATCGGGCCGACCGGATCCGGCAAGACGACGCTGCTGCGCACGTTTAACCGGATGAACGACAAGGTCAGCACGTACAAGCACCACGGTGACGTGCTCATGGACGACCGGAGCATCTGGCATCCGGGCGTCGACCTGATCTCACTGCGCCGCCGGGTCGGCATGCTATTCCAGCGGCCAAACCCGTTTCCGATGTCCATCTTGGACAACGTGGTGGCCGGCACGAGGGCACACAAGATGGTCGGCCGCGCGGGCCTGCGGCAGGTGGCCGAAGAGCACCTGACCGCGGTCGGGCTGTGGCATGCGGTCAAGGACCGGCTGAAGGATTCACCGTTCCGGCTGTCCGGCGGCCAGCAGCAGTTGCTGTGCCTGGCCAGGGCGCTCGCTATCAAGCCGGAGGTTCTGCTGCTGGACGAGCCGACCTCGGCGCTGGATCCGAACGCCACGGAGTCGATCGAGGCGCTGGTCCGGCGGCTGGTGCCCGACATCACCGTGATCATCGTGACGCACAACATGCAGCAGGCCGCCCGGGTTTCCGACCGGACGATGTTCCTGAACCAGGGTCGCCTGGTGGAGCACGGTGACACCAAGCAGGTATTCGAGAACCCGCGCTCCGACGAGACGGCCCGGTACGTGCAGGGCCGCTTCGGCTGACAAAGACCACCCGCACGGGGGGACGGCACTCCCCCCGCACGGGCGCAGGGCCGCGCTAGCGCGGACCACCGTCGCACGCATCCGCGTGCGAGTTATGTAGCGCACGCGTGAGCGTGCAGAACTAAAGGAGTATACCCAGGTGGCCAAGAGAGTTCGCTTGGTAGCCACGGTGGCCGCCCTAGGATCGCTGGCCGTGCTGGCAGCTGCTTGCAGCAGCAGCCCGTCCAAACCTTCCAGCTCGTCATCGAGCCCGGCCGCGGCGAAGATGGTCGGCGCCGCGCTGCCGACCGCACCGAACAACACCCCCGAGGTCATCACGGAGACGGGCAGCTCGCTGCTCTACCCGGTGATGGGCACGTGGACCGCTGCATACCAGAAGCAGTTCATCAACAGCTCGAACGCGCCGATCGTCACGATCGAGACCGGCTCCACCGGTTCCGGCACCGGCATCACCGACGCGGCGACCGGGACAGTCAACATCGGCGCCTCGGACGCCTACCTGTCGAGCTCTGACCTCGCGACGTACCCGACGATGCTGAACATCGCGCTGGCCATCTCGGCGCAGCAGGTCAACTACAACGTGCCGGGCGTCACGACCCCGCTCAAGCTGAACGGCACCGTGCTCGCCGGCATGTACACCGGCCACATCACTAACTGGGATGACCCGGCGATCGCCGCACTGAATCCCGGTGTGAGCCTGCCGAACCTGACCATCGTCCCGCTGCACCGCGGGGACAGCTCCGGTGACACCTTCCTGTTCACCAGTTACCTGAACGCGCAGGACCCGAGCGCGTGGTCGTCGTCGAACGTCGGCACCACGGTGACCTGGCCGTCGGTCAGCGGCGCGCTCGCCGAGACCGGCAACGGCGGCATGGTGTCCGGCTGCGCCGCGACCAGGGGCTGCGTCGCCTACATCGGCATCAGCTACCTGGCCAAGACCACGGCCGCCGGCCTGGGCCAGGCGATGCTGGAGAACGGCGCGGGTCAGTACGAGGCGCCGAACCCGACGACGATCTCGGCCGAGGCGGCCGCCCTGACGGCCACGACCCCGGCGAACGAGACGCTGTCGATGATCAACGCAAACGCATCGGGCGGCTACCCGATCGTTAACTACGAGTACGCGATCGTGAACACGAAGCAGATGAACGGGGTCACCGCCGAGGACATCCGGGCGTTCCTGTACTGGTGCGTGCACACCGGCCAGTCCGGAACTAGCTACCTCGACGCGGTGGACTTCCAGCCGCTGCCGTCCTCGGTCGTGGCGCTGTCCGACAACCAGATTGCCAAGATCGGCGCCTGAGTTCATGGCAGCAACAGCACCGGTCGCTGGCCCGGACGGAGGAGCGGGAGTCCCGCTCCTCCGCCGGGTTGGCGGCGGCCTGCGCGCGGCCGTTAAGGGCGGCAGCGCGCTGAAATGGACCGGCCGGATTGGCGCGCTCATCCCGCTCGGGGCGCTGGCCTTCCTGCTCGTCGTGCTGCTGTTCGAGGCGATCCCCGCGGTCAAGTACAATGGCGGCGGCTTCTTCACCAAGAGCGTGTGGGACGAGGGAACCGGCTACAACGCCACCATCGTCACCACCGGGGGGGTCAGGCACCTCTCCGGTGCCAACTACGGGGCGCTGCCCGAGATCGTGGGCACGCTGCAGACCGCGGCGATAGCTCTGATCGTCGGCGTGCCGGTATCGATCGGCGCCGCGCTGTTCATCGTCGAGCGACTGCCGCGGCGGCTGGCCGGCGGCATCGGCGTCTTCCTCGAACTGCTGGCGGGTATCCCCAGCGTCATCATAGGGCTGTGGGGCGCGCTGACGTTCGGGCCGATCATCGCCCGTGACATCACGCCGGTGATCGCCCGGAACATGCCGGACGTCCCGGTGCTGAACTGGTTCCGCGGCGCGACGGGCAGCGGCGAGGGCCTGCTCACCTCCGGACTTGTGCTTGCCATCATGATCATCCCGATTGTGGCGTCGACGTCCCGTGACCTGATCCGGCAGGTGCCCATCCTGCCCAGGGAGGGTGCGATCGCGCTCGGCATGTCGGACGCCCAGTGCGCGCGCAAGGTGACGCTCCCGTGGGTGAGCTCCGGCATCATCGGCGCAGCAGTGCTCGGCCTCGCCAGGGCGCTGGGCGAGACCATGGCGGTGGCCATGTGCTGCGGCGTCGCCCTCGGCTCGGTGACCACCAACCTCTACGGGTCGATGACCACCATCGCCGCCACGATCGTCACGTACCTGGACTCGGCGTTCCTCGACGGCACCGGCTTTGCCGTGCGCACCATCGCAGAGCTCGCCCTGGTCCTGATGGTCATCACGCTGGCCGTCAACGTGGGCGCGCGCTTCCTCGTGAGCAGGGTTTCCGGCACCGCGCTGCCCGTCGGCCGCGGCGTCTAACCCGGGTCAAGTCGGATGGCGGATCGGAGCGAGGAGGACACACGATGAGCGGCGCACCCGCGGCGCAGCGCCACACCGCCGGCGGCGGTTCGGCGGACGCCGCATCGTGGCCGGCCGTGCCGCTGCGCAGGAAGATCGGCAACCTGGCATTCTGGGGTTTCTGCCTGCTCGCGCTCCTGCTGGTCATCGGGCCGACGCTGTGGCTTGCGGGCGGGGTCATCGCCAGGGCGGTGCCGCACTTCCACTTCAGCGTGCTGTGGACGAAGACGGCGAATTTGCAGGGTGGCCTGCTCCAGCCGATTCTTGGCACCATCCTCATCACGATCGTGGCCATGATCGTCGGTGGCATCGTCAGC
>JASHSZ010000080.1 GCA_030040815.1 Streptosporangiaceae bacterium | reverse complement strand
CCCAGCATCACGGTGTCGGCACCCGAGACGTCGCCGCCCGCGATCACGGCGCCGGCCCGCTCGCATTCCTGCTGGAGCCCCCTGGTCAGCTCGAGGACCCAGCTCACCTCGGTGGCGGCCGGGACGGCGAGACCCAGCAGCAGCGCGGTCGGCGCCGCGCCCATCGCCGCCACGTCGGCGAGATTCTGCGCGGCGGCCTTGATGCCGATGTCCCGCGCGCTCGACCAGTCACGCCGGAAGTGCCTGCCCTCGATGAGCAGGTCTGTGGTCGCGACCATCCGGCCGTCTGATGCGGGCAGCACGGCTGCGTCATCGCCGATGCCGACGATTGACGTCGCGTCCGGCGGCAGTATGGCGCGGATCGCCGCTATCAGGCCGAACTCACCCAGGTCGGCAACTCTGATGGCGGCCTCCCGCGATAGCGTTAGCACGTAACCACGAATGTGGAGGGGCGAAATGGTGCAGGCTTACATTCTCGTGCAAACCGAGGTGGGCAAGGCAGCCGAGGTAGCCTCCGCCATCGGCAAGATCGAAGGCGTGACGCAGGCCGACGATGTGACGGGGCCGTACGACGTGATCGTCAGGGCCGAGTCGGAAAACGTCGACGAGCTCGGCCGCATGGTGGTCGCCCAGATTCAGGGCGTCCCGGGGATCACCAGGACGCTCACCTGTCCCATCGTGCACATATAAGGCCAGTTCGGCTCTGACCTGGCTGCATGGCGTCCGCTCCCCCGCCGGGGCCGCCTGCGCCGTCAGGCTGAGACGCGAGTATGCGGTCAATCGTCATGCGGCCTATGCAGCGCAACCGCGAACGGAACCTACTACATAGACGTCTACCCTGCGGCAACAGGCTGGGGACAGCGGGCAGGAATTCGAGGTGACAGCCACCAGGCTGGCAATCGAGCCGGTGAGGGTGAGCGCACCCGCTAGGCAACGTCGGTGGGCGGGCTTAGGCTGCCTGGCCGAGCTGATCCTGCCATGCGCAAGACCCCGTCCGGCAACCTGGCTGGCGGGGTCTTGCGCGCCTCACAGTCAGAGCTGGGCGCAGACGGGGAAACTGCGGGGAGCCGTGCACTCGCGTACAGGCCGCGGATCGAGCTCCAGTAGAAGTTCGGCGCTTGGCCATGGGCCTTGCGGAAGCGGTGCCGTGTGCGCGGCGCCGAACGGGGCCTAGCCTGCCGGTCACGACGACCATCCGGATGGACTGCGAGCCCGAAGACCTATCCTGCTTGCTAGAGGTGAGGCGCCAGCGCGCAGTGTTCTGCCGCGTACGTCCCGGCCGAGCACTGGGGGCCGGGGAACATGATGTAGCGAGCCGCAACCACCAGGATCGCCACCGCGATCATGACGAGGAGGATGCGCAGCGCCCAGTCACCGAACCGGCCCATAAGGCATTGTGCGCCTGTCCGTCGGTCTCGGCGGGTCAGTATGAGAGTTGGCGTCCTACGCGAAACCGGCGGGCAGCCGCGGCGTCTAGCGGGCGACATGGGACGCCTGCTCCCCGCTCCGCTGCGCTCTGCGCAGGGGCGAGCGGAGCGGGGCTGTGATGCTGCAACATATGCGCGGCTGGTCGCGGACGCCGTGGAAGTGGACGTGCTGGTGCACGACCGGCGCGGCCTCGAGCCGCGGATCACTTCGTGCATATCTAGAAACTCGGCGCGAGGATCCCGCCGCCCTGTTCTAGCTCCGCTCGGGTGTGCGGGCCGAGCCCGATGGCGGCAGCCGCGCGCAGGTCAGCAACGGTGTCGACGTCCCGGCGCAGGCCGGCCAGGGTCCCGTTGCCGATCTCAGCCGCGCCGCTGTTCAGGTGCCGACGCCGGGACGCCGGGCCGAACCGGGGCCGGAACGCCGAGCCGGGTGCCGACGCATACAGGGCGGTGCCGGCGCCGTCCGCGTCCGCCACGAAGGCCACCCCGAGTCCCCCGGCCGCGCGCAGGGCGGCGGTGAGTTCGGCTGGCCGCATGGCT
Source organism: Streptosporangiaceae bacterium (assembly GCA_030040815.1). The sequence goes on along the minus strand of JASHSZ010000080.1, from coordinate 7,609 downwards.
GGCAGGTCCCCCGCCAGCGCGCATACGCCGCGGTCCGGCCAGCGCTGCCGGGCGTATCCCGCGCCGTAGCCGAGCGCCTCGTTCAGGCCCGCCGCTGGCTCGTCGGCGAGGACCACCGCACCGAGCCCATACACCACGTCGCGGACCACGGCGTCATCGGTGACCACCAGGACCGTCGCGACCGCGTCCGCCTGCAGCGCGGCCGCCACGGTGTCCGCCGCCATCGCCAGCACCAGCCGCGACCTGCGCTCGGGAGCGAGTCCGGTGAGCCGCGTCTTAGCCTGGGCAAGTAGCTTGACGGGGATCACCAGCGACCAGGCAAGCGGGGTCTTTGGGTCGGCTGCCATGCATATGATCCTCCCAGGCGGCGCAGGCGGCGGAGGGAACGATGGCAGGCAACCAGGCTCGGACCGCAGACGGCACGTACTCCACCGCCTGGCGCAACGTCTCGAAGATCATCTTGCGGCCGGGCATCCGGATGATGATGCGACTGGACTGGAGCGGGCAGGAGCACATCCCGGCCACGGGCCCGGTCATCTTGGCCGCCAACCACCTGTCGTACATGGACATCTTCGCGGTGGCGCTGTTCGCGGACAGCGCCGGGCGGTACCCAGTCTTCCTGGCTAAGTCGTCGCTGTTCGAGATCCCGGTACTCGGTCGGATCCTGGGCTGGCTGGGGCAGCTTCCGGTCTACCGCGGCCAGGCCGACGCGGCTCTCGTGCTCAAGCAGGCGGCCCAGCTGGTCGCCAAGACGAACTCGTGCGTGATCTTCTACCCCGAATCCACCGCCACCCGGGATCCCGACAAGTGGCCCATGGTGTCGAAGACCGGCGTGGCGAGGCTCGCGCTGGAATCGGACGTCCCCGTGGTGCCGATCGCGCACTGGGGCGCACAGAAGATCCTGCCGTACGGCAAATTCGTGCCGAAGCTGCTGCCGCGCAAGACCGTGCGAATCGCCGCCGGGCCGCCGGTGGACCTGTCCGAGTTCCGGGATCAGCCCATCACGAACGCAGTGCTGCGGGCTGCCACCGACAAGGTGATGTGGGCGGTAACCGGGCTGCTCGCCGGGCTGCGCGACGAGCAGCCGCCGACCGAGTTCTACCACTGGGCAGCCGCGCGCCGGCAGCTCCGTCAGGACCTGCGCGCGCTGCAGGAGGCCACCCCGCCGGGCGACGAGCCGGGGAGCCCCAGCCCGTGAAGGCCGCGGTGCTCGGCGCGGGGTCGTGGGGCACCACGTTCGCACAGGTGCTTTGCGACGCGGGCACGCCCGTCGTGCTCTGGTGCCGCCGCCCCGAGCTGGCCGCACACATCGAATCGACCCGCACCTCGCCGCAATACCTGCCCGGCGTCATGCTGCCCGCCAGCCTGCACGCCACGGCCGACGCCGCGGCGGCGCTGGCCGACGCCGACATTGTCGCGCTGGCGCTGCCGGCCCAGACGCTGCGGCAGAACCTCACCGGCTTGCGCGACCTGCTGCCCGCCGACGCCTTGCTCGTCAGCCTCATCAAGGGCATCGAGCTCGGCACCGGCGACCGGATGAGCCAGGTCATCGCCGAGGTCACCGGCGCGTCGCCGGACCGGATAGCGGTGATCTCGGGACCCAACCTGGCGCTGGAGATCGCCGCCCGCCAGTACTGCGCCACCGTTGTGGCGTGCCCCGACGAGGCCGCCGCGAGCCGACTGCAGCAGGCGTGCCACACCAGTTACTTCCGCGCTTACACCAACCCGGACGTCGTCGGCTGCGAGCTGGGCGGCGCGGTGAAGAACGTCATCGCCCTGGCGGTGGGCATCGCCGTCGGTATGGGCCTCGGCGACAACACCCGGGCCATGCTCATCACCCGCGGACTGGCCGAGATCGCCAGGCTCGGTGCCGCGCTCGGCGCCGAGCAGCACACCTTCGCCGGTCTGGCGGGCCTGGGCGACCTCATAGCGAGCTGCAGCTCGCCCCTTGCCCGTAACCGGTCGTTCGGCGAGAAGCTCGGCCAGGGGGTGCCGCTCGCACAGGTCATCGCCGGTACCACCCAGACGGTGGAGGGTGTCAAGTCGTCAGAGTCCGTGCGCCAGCTGGCCCGCGACCACAGTGTGGAGATGCCGATCACCGAGGTGATCGCCGGGGTCATGCATGACGGGCTGGCGATAACCGACGCGGTGCTGCTGCTGGCCAGCAGATCGGCGAAGCCCGAGCGTTACGGCGTCTGAGCCGCGGGCACCAATCGACAGTGGAGGTTTCGTGACCGAGCAGCGCAAGATCAAAGTCGCCGTCGTCTTCGGCGGCCGGGGCCCCGAGCACCCGGTTTCGTGCATGGGCGGCGGCAACATGCTGGCCGGCATTGACCGCACGCGGTATGAGGTCATTCCGGTTGGCATCACCGCCGAGGGCAACTGGGTGCTGGTGGCCGACGCCCCGGAGCGGCTCGCCGTCACCGATGGCGAACTGCCCACCGTCGCGGCGGTCGCCGAGCCGGGATCGACCGTTGTGCCCTGGTCCGGCAGCGGCGTCGTTGCGACCGCGCCGACTCAAATCCCGCACGTGTTCGGCGACGTCGACGTGGTGCTGCCAGTGCTGCACGGTCCTTATGGCGAGGACGGGACGATCCAGGGCCTGCTGGAGCTGGCGGGCGTGCGGTACGTGGGCGCCGGCGTGCTCGCCAGCGCGGTGAGCATGGACAAGGAGTACATGAATCTGATCTTCCGGGCGAAGGGCCTGCCGGTCGGGCCGTTCGTCGTGGTCAGGGAGCGGGACTGGCCCGACGTGCAGAGCGAAACCCTGTCGGTCGAGGCTAAGCGGGTGCTCGACGACATCGAGGAGCTTGGCTGGCCGCTGTTCGTCAAGCCGGCGAGGGGCGGCTCCAGCATCGGCACTTCGAAGGCGCACACCCTGGACGAGTTGCGCGAGGCCATCGCCACGGCCCGGCAGTATGACCCGAAGGTGCTGGTCGAGGCCGCCATCGATGGGGTCGAGGTCGAGGTCTCGGTGCTCGAGGGCCTGGACGGGGCGCCGCCAGACACGAGCCTCCCGGGTCAGCTGCTCATCGACGGCGGCGAGGAGTTCTGGGACTTCGAGGCCAAGTACCTGGACGCGGCGAGCGGCATGGCTATCCCCGCGCCGATCCCGGAGAGCGCGATCGCCGAGGTCCGCCGGCTCGCCGCGGCCGCTTTCGACGCCGTGTCGTGCGAGGGACTCGCCAGAGTGGATTTCTTCTACACCCGCGGTGGCGAGATCCTGGTGAACGAGATCAACACCATGCCGGGCCTGTCCCCCGCGTCGTACTTCCAGAAGATGTGGGAAGCGAGCGGAATGCCGTTCCCGCAGCTTGTCGACAGGATGCTGCAGACCGCCCTGAAGAAGCGGCGCGGTCTGCGGTAGCCCCACGCCGACCAGCAGTGCAACGCCGCGCCGCGATCCCGCTCGGGTTGGTGTGGCTGGTGACCGTACTCGGCACCTGGCTGCTGACGACCGTCTCCCTAGCCCTGCTCATCAGCGCGCGGACCGGCCACCCGGGGGTAGCCGGCCTCGCCGGTCAGTCCGCACTGAGCGCCTCGCTGGCCTGCGTCGTCGTCGGCGGGCCAGCCACCGCGGTCGCGTTGCACGTCCGGCAGCGTCACGGGCTCGGCCCGGCAAGCCTGACCGGTCTCTGCGTCGCGGCCCTCATCCTGCTGTTCATCTGGTCGTACATGGCGGCAGCCGGGATCGCCCTGCGGGACACCTGGAGCGCGGTCACGCCTACGCTGGTCGTCACGGTCGTGCAGTTGTCGCTGGCCTTCGCGGTACGGGGGCGGCGGCCCACGCCGCCGCCCCCGCCGCCGGCAGAGCCCGCTGACCCTGCCGACTTAACCCGGAGGCCCGCTGAACCCTGGATGCTTACCGGCTGGCGGACCGGCTGCCGGATCGCCTGGTGTTGACCATCGCCTTGAAGTCCGCCCCGGCCCGGAACTTGGGCACCGACGTCTTCGGTACCTTCACGGCCGCCCCGGTGGCCGGGTTACGCGCGGTACGCGCGGCCCTGACCTGCTTCTCGAACACTCCGAACCCGGAGATCGACACCTTGTCGCCGCGAGCCACTGTCTCCTGGATGGTCTGCAACACGGCGTTGACGGCGTCGGTCGCCGTCCTCTTGTTGTCGCCCATCCGGTCGGAAACCTCGTCGATCAGGTCACTCTTGTTCATTGTGTGGTCCCCCCGTAGTTCCCCGAGCGGCTAAGAAGGCCCGGAGATTCTGGCAGCTGCCTGCTCGAGTGCGGCCAGGAACGCGACCAGCCGCCGCTCGCCGCTTGCCTCGTCCGCGCCAGGCGCCTTGACCGCGTCGCAGATGGCGATGAACTGCCGGTGCAACCGGGCGGCCAGCGGCCGTGGCAGGTCGAGCGCGGCCATGCGCCTGCGCGCGTCGGCCAGCTTCGCCGCCAGCGTCCCGTCGGCCGACGACGGCACGAAGTCAGGCATCCACGTTCCTCTGCTCACAGCTGCGAAATCTCCCGGCACCATACCCGCTGCGCGTAGGCGGCTACCGCGTCGGTGTCCACTTAACACCCAGTCCATACTGGACGTGCGGCCAGACGGTAGGCTGCTTCCCCCTGGGGACCCCGAGCGAGGTCTGTTCATGAAGGTATCCGTGGTCAATGAGACCGCGCCCGGCGAGAGACGGGTAACTCTGGTGCCGGAGGCGGTCGCCAAACTGCGCGCAAGCGGGCTGGAGGTGCTCGTCGAGTCGGGCGCGGGCGCCCGGGCGTGGTTCACCGATGACAGCTACGCCGAGGCAGGTGCCACCGTTGTCGACCGGGCCGAGGCGCTGACGGCTGATGCCGTGCTCTTGGTCGGCAAGCCAGACGAGGCGACGCTGGCCGCGCTGCGGCCAGGCCAGGTACTGATCGGCATGCTGTTGCCGCTGACCGACCCGGCCCTCGTCAGTGCGCTCGCTGCCGCCCGGGTGACCGCGATCAGCCTGGATATGCTGCCGCGCACGCTGCCCAGGGCGCAGCCGATGGACGCGCTCTCGTCGCAAGCCAACGTCGCCGGCTATCAGGCTGCGCTCGTCGCCGCGACCGAATACGGCAGGTTCTTCCCGCTGCTCATCACGGCCGCCGGGACGGCCCGGCCAGCCAAGGTACTCGTGCTCGGTACGGGTGTGGCCGGGCTGCAGGCTATCGGGACCGCGCGTCGCCTGGGCGCGGTCGTGAGCGCCTACGACGTCCGGCCAGAGACCCGTACCGAGGCCGAGTCGGTGGGCGCGACGTTCATCGAGCTCACCTCCGTCGCCTCGGCGTCCGGCACGGGCGGGTATGCCCGCGAGCTGACCGAAGAGGAGCATGAGGCCCAGCAGCAGGAGCTCGCCGGCTACATAGCCAGGCACGACGTCGTGATCACGACGGCGCACGTGCCGGGACGGCGCCCGCCCCTGCTGGTCACCGAGGATGCGCTCAAGGCGATGGCGGCCGGGTCCGTAGCCGTGGACATGGGCGCGAGCCCCCTCGGCGGTAACGTGGCAGGCTCCGAGCCGGGCAGAACGGTCGTTACCGAAAACGGCGTGACGATTGTCGGCGCGGCTGACCTGCCATCCCACATGCCGGCCGCGGCGTCCAGCATGTACGCGCGGAACATCACCGCGCTGCTGCAGCACCTGATCTCGGACGGCGCGCTGACACTCGACGCCAACGATGAGATCACGGCCGGCGTGGTCATCACCCGCGACGGCGCGATCGTGCACCCGGCGCTGTCACACCAAGTGAGTCGACCGGAGGAGACCGCCTGATGTACCCGGCACTGCTTGTTGACGTCGCCATCTTCGTCCTCAGCCTGTGGGTCGGCTTCGAGGTCATCAGCAAGGTGCCAGCTACGCTGCACACGCCGCTGATGTCGGCCGCCAACTCCATTCATGGCATCGTGCTGGCCGGTGCGATGCTCATCGCGGTCACCGCGCACAACACGGTCGGCTACGTCATCGCCTTTGTCGCGGCGGTGTTCGCCGCGGCGAACGTTGTCGGCGGTTACGTGGTCACCGGGCGGATGCTCAGGATGTTCCGCCGACGGCCGCTGGCGCCCGCCAACGTGTCGGCAAACGGCTCGAGCCCCAACGGGCATCGCGACCCGGGCCGGGCGGCATGAGCGACTTCGCCTGGACCATCCAGATTATCTACGTGCTGGCCGCGTCGTGCTTCGTGCTCGGCCTGCACCTGATGAACACGCCCGCGACTGCGCGTCGCGGTAACCAGGCGTCGACGGCCGGGATGGCGGTCGCGATCGGCGCGACACTCGCGATCATCGTCCGCGAAAACCTCATCACCACGACCGGCTGGATCGTCATGTTCGCGGGGGCGCTGGTCGGCAGCGTGCTCGGCCTCTACTCGGCCAGGAACGTGAAGATGACCGCGATGCCGCAGCTGGTCAGCATGTTCAACGCCGTCGGTGGCGGCGCCGCGGCGCTGGTCGGAATCCATGACTACATGAGCGCAGGCACCGGGGTGTCGTCGGCCACGTCGGTCACGACCCTGCTCGACGTCATCATCGGCGGAGTCACCTTCTCCGGGTCGATCATCGCGGCAGGCAAGCTGCAGGGCGTAATCACCTCTGCGCCCGTCACCTTCCGCGGTGCCCGCGCGGTGAACCTGCTGCTGGCCGCCGTCGGCATCGGCCTGGGCGCCTACCTCATCGTCTCCCCCAGCACCGGTCTGCTGGCCGTAGTGATCGCCGCGGCACTCCTGTTCGGCGTCTCGATGGTGATGCCGATCGGCGGCGCCGACATGCCCGTGGTGATCTCGCTGCTGAACGCGTTCACCGGCACGGCGGTCGCGATGGCGGGCTTCGTCATCGGAAACTGGGCCATGATCATCGCCGGGGCGCTCGTCGGTGCCTCCGGTGGCATCCTGACCAAGCTGATGGCCGACGCGATGAACCGCTCGATACGCAACATCATGCTCGGCGGCTTCGGCACCGGCGATTCAGCGGCAGCGCTCGCCGGCGGTCCCGCCGGCGACGTCAAGTCCATCGCGGCGGACGACGCGGCCATCCAGCTCGCCTACGCGTCCAAGGTCATCATCGTGCCCGGCTATGGCCTCGCGGCTGCGCAGGCACAGCACGAGGTGGCGGCGCTGGCCGAGCTGCTGGAGTCCCGGGGTGTCGACGTGAGCTACGCGATCCATCCGGTGGCGGGCCGGATGCCCGGCCACATGAACGTACTGCTCGCCGAGGCGAACGTGCCGTATCCGCAGCTCAAGGAGATGGACGAGATCAATCCGGAGTTCGCCCGGACCGACGTCGCGCTCGTCATCGGCGCCAACGACGTGACGAACCCGGCGGCCCGTCGGCCGGGCACCGCGATCTCCGGGATGCCCATCCTTGATGTGGACCAGGCCAAGAGCATCATCGTGATCAAGCGGTCGATGGGTCACGGCTACGCGGGCATCGACAACGAGCTCTATGTGGATCCGAAGACGAGCATGTACTTCGCAGACGCGAAGAAGGCGCTGACCGATCTGGCAGCCGCGGTCAAGACGCTCGTGGCCTGAGCCCAAAAGAGGCGCTCGTGCAGCGGATCCATGCCGACCTGCTGATCCCTGGCCGGGGCGCGCCAGTCAAGGACGGCGTCGTGATCCTTGACGGGGCGCAGATCAGCTA
>JASHSZ010000655.1 GCA_030040815.1 Streptosporangiaceae bacterium | reverse complement strand
CAGGATGATGCCGACGGTCGCGAGCACCGCCGCGGCCTCGTACCGGGTGAAGGTGCCGACGAGCACCAGGAACTCACTGACGAACGTCGACAGCCCGGGTAGCGCCAGCCCGGCCAGGCCCGCGATCAGGAACAACCCGGCCAGCACCGGCGCGACCTTCTGCACACCGCCGTAGTCGTTGATGAGGTGCGACCCGCGGCGGGTGACCAGGAACCCGGCGATGATGAACAGGGCGCCGGTCGCGAAGCCGTGGTTGACCATGTAGAAGGTGGCGCCGACCTGGCCCTGGCTGGTCATGGCGAAGATGCCGAGGGTGATCAGACCCATGTGCGACACCGACGTGTAGGCGATCAGCCGTTTCATGTCTGCCTGGCCGATCGCGACCACGGCACCGTAGAGCACGCCGATGACCGACAGCACGATCACTAGCGTCGTGAAGTAGTGTGCCGCTGCCGGGAATAGGTCCAGGCAGTACCGGATCATGCCGAACGTGCCGACCTTGTCCAGCACACCGACCAGCAGCACCGCCACGCCCGGCTGCGCGGACGTGGCCGCATCCGGCAGCCAGGTATGGAACGGCCACAGCGGCGCCTTGATCGCGAACGCGATGAAAAAGCCGAGGAACAGCCAGTCCTGCGTCGTCGGGCTCAGCACCAGGTGCGTGAGCTGGGTGAACAGGAACGTGCCCTGGGTGTGCCCGCCGTGCGTCGAGTACACGTACAGCGCGATCACCGCGACCAGCATCAGCAGCCCGCCCAGCAGGCTGTACAGCAGGAACTTCACCGCCGCGTACTGGCGCTGGCCGACGCCGTAGCTGCCGATCATGAAGTACATCGGCACGAGCATTGCCTCGAAGAACACGTAGAACAGGAAGACGTCGGTGGCCGCGAAGACGCCGATCATCATCGTCTCGAGCACGAGCATCATCGCGAAGTAGGACTTCACGCTGCGGGACCGCGGCGCCCGGCGCGGGGTCGTGGCGCCGGCGACCTGACCGCCGGTGGCAGTGACGTTCTCGACGTCATTCCACGAGGCCAGAATCACGACCGGCATGAGGACCACGGACATCAGGATCAGCACGAGCGCGATGCCGTCCACGCCGACGGCGTAGTGCACGCCGAACTGCGGGATCCACTGGTAGACCTGCTGGAACTGGAACCGCGGGCCGCCGGGCTTGAACTGCGAGGCCATGACGGCGAGCTCGACGAGCGTGAGCAAAGAGAACACCAGCGCGATCCGCTTGACCAGCAGGTCGCGGGCGCGCCGGTCTGCGTCGCTGCCGGGTGCCGACCGGCCCGGCGTCAGCGCGATCACGATGGCGCCGACCAGCGGGATCGCTCCCGCGACCGTCAGCCAGGGGAAGGAGCTCATCAGTTCGCCAGCCTCATCATTGTCAGAGCCGCACCAGTAGGAGCGCGCCGACCAGCAGCACGGCCCCGACCAGCATCGATAGTGCGTAGGAGCGGACAAATCCGGTCTGCACCCGGCGCAGCCGTCCGGACGACCCGCCGAAAGTGGCTGCCACCGTGTTCACGATGCCGTCGACGCCGCGGTTGTCGAAGTACACCGAGAGCCGGGTCAGCCATTGGCCGGGCCGCATGAGCAGCGACTCGTTGACCGCGTCGCCGTACAGGTCCTTGCGCGCCGCCACCGTCACCGGGCTGCCGGCCGGAGCTATCACCGGCACGTCGCGGCGGCCGTATATGAGGTAGGCGATGCCGAAGCCGACCACCACCAGCGCCAGCGTGGCGCTGCCCGCTGGGGTCCAGATGCCATGCGAGGTCGGCGGCACCCCGGTGACCGGCCCTAGGAAGTTCAGCAGCCGGTTGCCGAGGATCAGGAAGCCGCCCGCGGCCACGGAGCCGATGGCCAGCACGATCATGGGCGAGGTCATCACCGGCGGTACCTCGTGCGGGTGCACCTGCTCGTCCCAGCGGCGCTCGCCAGCGAAGGTCATGAGCATGACCCTGGTCATGTAGAACGCGGTGATGCCGGCGCCGAGCAGAGCCGCGGTGCCCAGCAGCGCACCGGAGGTGCCGCCCTTGGCGAACGCCGCGTCGATGATCGGGTCCTTGGTGAAGAATCCAGACAACGGCGGCACCCCGATGATGGCCAGGTAGCCCAGGCCGAAGGTGACCCACGTGATCGGCATCACCCTGGCCAGGCCGCCGAAGCGGCGCATGTCGACCTCGTCGTCCATCTCGTGCTTGACCGACCCGGCGCCGAGGAAAAGCCCGGCCTTGAAGAAGCCGTGCGCCAGCAGGTGCGCGATCGCGAACACATAGCCGGCCGGGCCGAGTCCGGCAGCCAGCATCATGTAGCCGATCTGGCTCATGGTGGACCCGGCCAGCGCCTTCTTGATGTCGTCCTTCGCGCATCCGATGATCGCGCCGAACAGCAGCGTCACGGCGCCCACGATGGCGACTGCCAGTCGGGCCCCGGCGGTTAGGTCAAAGATCGGCGCCGAGCGCACAATGAGGTAGACGCCCGCCGTCACCATGGTGGCGGCGTGGATGAGGGCGGACACCGGCGTCGGGCCCTCCATGGCGTCCAGCAGCCAGGACTGCAGCGGCACCTGGGCGGACTTGCCGCACGCGCCGAGCAGCAGCAGCAGTCCGATGGCGAGCACGACGCCATGGCTCGCCTTCCCGACCGCACCGAACACTCCGGTAAACGTCACTGAGCCGAACTGGAAGAACATCAGCATGATCGCCAGCGACAGGCCTGCGTCACCGACCCGGTTGGCGATGAATGCCTTCTTGGCCGCGACCGCCGCCGCCGGCTTGTACTGCCAGAAGCCGATCAGCAGGTAAGACGCCAGGCCCACGCCCTCCCAGCCGACGTACAGCGCGAGGTAGTTGTTCGCCAGCACGAGCAGGAGCATGGCGGCGAGGAACAGGTTCATGTAGCCGAAGAACCGCCGGCGCTCCGGGTCGTGGGACATATAGCCGACCGCGAAGATGTGGATCAGCGAGCCGACGCCGGTGATCAGGAGCACGAAGCAGATGGACAACTGGTCCAGCCGCAGGCCCATCGGTACCTGGAACCGGCCGACGTCGATGAACTGATAGATGGTCAGCTCGCGGGACCGCTGCGCCGCCGGATAGCCGAGCATCTGCGCGAAGGCCGCGACTCCGTACACGAAGGCCAGCACCGGCATGACCACGCCCACCAGGTGGCCCCAGGAGTTGGTCCGCTTGCCGCCGAGCAGCAGGATGGCCGCGCCGAGCAGCGGGAACGCGAGCAGCAGCCAGGCCGCGTCCTGAAGCCCGGTGGCGTGCAGCGTCGCGATCGCCAC
>JASHSZ010000654.1 GCA_030040815.1 Streptosporangiaceae bacterium | reverse complement strand
GCTCAGCCGCGGCCGCATCCCAGCCTCAATCGCCGCTATGCGGAGTGTCGGCAGCTGGTCCGGGTCGGTACGGCCGTTCCGGAAACCCGTCGCCCGCCATTCCGGGGTCGGCGCCTGCGATCCGAGACCTGGCGTCGATGGCTTCGGCCACCGCATCGGACAGCACCCAGTACTCATGGCTGGTCAGATCGCCACGGTCGTACGCGGCCGTGACCTCGTCGTAGGAACCAGGGACATCCGCCTCGGCATCCTGCTGCTGTGCCATCTCGGCGTAGGTCGTGGGCATAGGACGCCGTGCGGGAGGCCAGTCCCGCTGCCGGAATCGCTCGGCCACCTCGTCAAGGCTCATCCACCCCGCGCGCAGCGCGGCGATGCACTCGTTGACTTCCGACCCGCTCATCGAGCACGCTCCTCGTCCTTTGTACGTCCTCGCACCCTGGCCCGACCTGGTCGGCGGCCGCGGCGCTCGAGTCTGTTGGTGGTGCCCGCCACGAGCCTGGCGGCTCGGCCGTCCACCGAGTTGTCGTACCTGGCCCAGCCGGTGAACCGGTCCTTGACCAGCTCGAACGTGGCGCGGTTCACGCTGCCCCAGGTCGAGTCGGCCTGGGCGAGGATCAGTTCCTGCGGGACGAAGCGCCCGCCGGCCCCCGACCCGGCCCGGTAAGCGTCGTGGCCCGCCCGATGCCTCGCGTCGGCGCGCAGCAGGCTGACACCGACCGGAACGTCGACGAAGATCGCGTCGACCCGCGCGTACCCGGCGGCGGTGAGCGCGGCGATGCGGTCGGTGCACGTCCGCGGCCTCGACATGGTGACATCCCAGATCACGTTCCTGCCGTCGGCCTGCGCGCGATGTGCAAGCCGCCTGGCGATGTCGGATGACTCCTCGTGCGCGAGCCGCGCCGCCTCCATCGGCGTCAACCCATCGACGTGCGGAATCAGCCCGCGCAGGGCCAGTTCTTCTTTGATCTGGTCGGGGTTGATCGTCAGGTACTGCGACAGGTCGACCTCCGCGTGCCGACTGAGGACGGTCGTCTTGCCCGCACCGGGCAGCCCGCCGACGAGGACCGCCCGGTGCTCACACGGAACACCTGCAGCCCGCGCGTAGAGCGCCTGCAGCAGGGCGTCGTGCACCAGCCGGCGTTCATGCGACCAGACCTCGTTGCCGACGTCCATCGTGTGCAGGACGTGCGTGGCCAGGCCTGCAGCCTGCGCACGAGCGAGCCGGGACTTGACATCGGCGACGTGATCGGCGTGTTCGGCGTCGGTCAGCGGCCTTGTGTCGGCGGAGCGCAGCGCGGCATCCTCCCTCACGGCAGTCCGGTCACTCCCTGGAACCGGACGCTAGGCGAGGCGAGGACGCTGAAAATGGCGGATCGCACTGTCTCACGGTCGCGAGGGTCGCGCCGCAACGCCTCGGCAAGGCGCAGGTAACTCAACGGACCGGCCGGGCATGGGCATCGAGAGTCTGTCGGGCGTCCGGACTCTCTCGGGCGTCCGGACTCTCTCGGGCGTCCAGAAACTGCCCGGCGTCCAGAAACTGCCCGGCGTCCAGAATCTGCCGCGTCAGTCGTCGTAGTAAGAGCAGGTTCGGACAGTGCGACGATGAAACACGTGGAGGCGACGATGAGCCATGAGACAAGCAACACGGGGCCGCTGGCGGATCCCACCTTTGCTGCTGCGCTGCCACCGGTGGTCGACCGGGCTACCCGGGACGCTCAGCTCGACGAGCTCCGGGTCCGGGAGAAAGCGCACACCCGGGAAGGCGACGCGATCGCGGCGGCTCGCCGGAGGCTGCCGATGGTCGAGATCGATCCGACGATCCCGCTGATCGGCGAGCATGGCCCGGTCCCGCTCATCGACGTGTTCGAGGGCCGCCGCCAGCTGATCGCCTACTTCTTCATGTGGCACGAGGGCAAGCCGGCCGAGCAGCAGTGCGAGGGGTGCACGTTCTTCAACGGCCAGGTGCGAGAGCTGGCCTACCTGCACTCCCGCGACGTCACGTACGCGACGTTCTGCGAGGGCCCATACCCGGAGAGCGCGGCTTACCACGATTTCATGGGGTGGGAGGCGCCGTGGTATTCGACGCAGGGGTCCGAGGACGCACTGCTGGCCGGGCGCTGGTTCGGCTTGCTCGTGTGCTACCTGCGCGACGGCGGCCGGGTGTTCGAGACCTACTGGAACTCCTGGCGCTCCGCAGAAATCATGGCGCCTTCTTACGGGCTGCTCGACATGAGCGTGTACGGCCGCCAGGAGACCTGGGAGGACTCACCCGCGGGCTGGCCGCAGTGGTGGCCGAACAACGGCGATCAATTCCGCACCAACGGCCGCCCTAGCTCCCAGTGGTCACGCCTCGCCGCCGGCCGCTCCGACGAGCTCGGGACGGCCGGGCCTCGCGACGAGCCGGCGTGATGCCGAGAACGCAGGCGGCACGCAACAGGGCCGTGCCGCCTTGGTCCGCGACCTGACTACGACGACTGCCACATCCTCCGGCCACGACGACACGGCGTGTGCCACGTCAGTGAGCTGCCGCAGCGGCCTTGGTGGCGTAGCCCATGTATGACGCAGCTGTGCTCTTCATTCGGCCGAAGTCCGCTCGTCGGCTGCACTCGCCGTAGGTGATGCGCCCCTTGCTGGCGCTGATGAAGCTGCGGAGGACGGTGGGCGCCTTCGCGCGTGGTCCGAGGCCAACGATCTCGCCGAGGTGCAGCCCGTGCCGGCTCAGCGTGCGGGTCAGCTCGCCGGGCTTGATGAACATCTGCCAGTCATGAAGCGGAGTGTCGACGGTCCGGGTGAGCGACCACTCCTGCGACATCTTGATCATCAGCTTGCTTTGCAGAGTCCGGTTGACCGTGTCGAACAGGTAGAGCCCGCCGGGCTTCAGCGCCCGCGCCGTTTCGCTCACCACGCGGTCAAGGTCCGATACGTGCTCAAGCACGTCACAGCAGTACGCCACGTCGAAGAGGGAGTCCTCGACGGGCAGCAGCTCGCCTGCCCCGACCCGGTAGTCGATGTTCAGGCTGCTGGCGGCCGCATGCTGGCTGGCAGCCTGGATCGACACCGCCGAGGGATCGACGCCGACGACGTCGAACCCGAGGCGCGCGAACTCCTCGGCAAGGAATCCGCCACCGCAACCGATGTCCAAGGCTCGCAGGCCAGCAGCCCGGCCGTTGCACTGGCGGCTCAGGACCTCACGGAAGTAGGCGAATCGGCCAGCGCTCATGCCGTGCAGGAAGTTCAGCGGGCTGCGCTCGTCCCACCACGTTTGACCGATGCGGTCATAGATCTCGTTGTCGATCGGCACCGCGCCACCTCCGCAAACTGTCTCTCCCCGAACGGGGCGAGGGTCTGTTGCCGGCTGCGGTCCACAGCACGGCTGTCATGTCGAGCTCTTCGTCTCCTTCGGCCGCGCTACGTTCGGAGAAATCTCATGATTGCTTCGCGCGCGGACTCACGCCTACGCTGAGCCTGCCGGCGGCGGCAGCACAAGCCTCCGGACAGTTCTGCACGCAAAGAGGCCCGGATGTTCGGAAAACCTGGACGTCCCCGCGAGGATGTCTTCCTGCGGCGGCTGGAGATCTACACGGCGGTCGCCCCGCTGCTGGAGAAGGCCTGTTCGTGCTCAGCCCGGACGCGCTGCAGCGCCCCGCGCGGGGACGGGCGCTAACCCGCGGCCAGCTTCTAGGCCAGAGCCCCCGTCAGCTCAGGCAGTCGGCGTTTGGGCTGCGGGCCGGCCGTAGGTCACGGCCTCGCGGACCTCCCCGGGCAGAGACTGGGCGAGTTGCGCGTCGGG
>JASHSZ010000653.1 GCA_030040815.1 Streptosporangiaceae bacterium | reverse complement strand
CCAGACTGCAGCGCATGCGCAGCGGGCCGCCGGGGTAGCTGTCGGCCGCTGCCGGGCCGTTGTGCGGGTGCCATGGGATACCCGGCTGTCCAGCGGCGGCGCGCTGGGCGCGGAAACGGTGCGTGCCGTCACCGCGCTGGCCGGCGTGCTGAACTCGGGCCTTGCGGTAGCACGGCCAGCGGATATGGCGGCTCCGGCCGCGCCGTCAGCAGGCTCGCCGTCAGCGGGTTCGCCGTCAGCGGGCTCGGCACCGGCGGGGCGGGTGCGCCGATGAGCGCGCGCACTGCCGGGCGAGCCCGGTTGTCGGTGCGGTACTTCGACGACCGGATCGTGCTCAGCGAGGCCCACGCCTGGGCGTATTACCGGCTGCCGACGGTCAGCTACGAGTTCACCACGCCAGCCGAGCGCGAGGCGCTCGCCCTCAGCATCACGACGGCGCTGGCCGCGATCCGGATGGCGGACGCAGAGGTGCACCTGCGCGTCGCGCACCGGCCGTACCCGGCCGCCGAGTGGGCCACCAGTCTTGATGGCACCGCGGACGGCGGGCCGGGCTGGGTGCCCTACCTGGAAGAGATGTACCGGCACGTCTGGGCCAAGGACTTCTGGACCAAGGAGGTGTACCTGGGGGTCCGGCTCGGCCAGCGCGGAATGCGGGCCCAGCTGTCTCGCAGCCTGCTCGCCCAGCTGACCACGTCCTACCGGGCCGCAGAGCAGGCACTCGGCCTGGCGGACGAGGCGGTGCCTGCCGCGGAGATCACGCGCTGGACCGAGCAAGCCGAGCGGCTGGGCCGGGCGCTTGCCGCCGGCGCCCTGTCTGCTGGCCATGCCAGCGCCGACGAGGTGGCGTGGCTGTTCCGCCACACGCTCTCCGGCAGCGCCGGGTCGGAGTCGCCATCGGCGGCGCGACGCCGCACCTGGGGCACCGGGGAGATCGAAGCACTGCTCGAGGGGCAGGTCGACAACGGCCGGACGGTGCTTCGGCTGACGCAGCCCACCGCCGAATCGTGGGCTGCGTTCCTGTCCTTTGCCCGGTTCCCCGACGTCATGTACTTCCCCGAGGGCGAGCCGTGGCTGCACTACGCGGACGCCCTGCCCTTCCCGGTAGAGGCAAGCCTGCGGATGCGGCTCATCGCGCCCGCCAGGGCCAGCAAGGACGTCAGCCGGCGGCTCGCGCACGCGAGGGACATGGATGCGCACATCAGAGAGGCCGGCGCGGACCTGCCCATCGCTCTCGCCGAGCAGATCGAGGCGGCCCGACTCCTCGAGCACGGCATCAAGAAGGAGCGCCTCCCGTTCGTGTACGGCTGGCACCGGCTCATGGTCGCCGCACCGGACCGGGAGATGTGCATCCGCCGCGCCGAGGCCGTCCTCGAGCATTACCGCGACATTGGCATCGACATCGTCAACTCGACTGGCGACCAGTTCTCCCTGCTGTGCGAGTCGCTGCCGGGCGACCGAGTCAGACTGGCCTCGTATCTGCAGCGGCAGCCGCTGTACACGGTGGCGGGCGGCATGCCCACCGCGACCGTCGACCTCGGGGACCGGATCGCCGACGACGCGGGCTGGATAGGGCCGTACATCGGTGAGACGACGGGCCGGGCACGTGGGGTCGTGCATTTCGACCCGCTGGTCGCCGCCGTCAGGAACAGGCCGACGGCCGTCGCGATCACTGGTGAACCGGGCGGTGGCAAGACGACTCTCGCGTTACTGCTCATCCTGCAGCTTGCCTTGCGCGGCGTGACGGTCGCGGTTATCGACCCCAAGGGCGACGCTGAGTCACTGGCCGGCTGGCTGGCCAGCCGGGGCCGCCAGGCCAGGATGGTGCCGCTGGGTAGCGCCGCGCCCGGCCTCCTCGACCCGTTCTCGTTCGGCGAGGACCTGGCCGAGCGGCGGACCATGGCCACCGAGACGCTGCGGCTGCTGCTGCCCAGGATGAGCGAAGAGCGCGAGAGCGCGATGATCCAGGCCGTCGCGGCCGTCGCGGCGGGTGACCGGCCAAGTCTCGGCAAGGTCGTGAGTCACCTTGAGCAGGCACCCGACCCGGCCTCGGTGAATCTCGGCGCCCTGCTGCGGTCCATGTCGGAGATGCGGCTCGCCCGGCTGTGCTTCGCGCCGTCCGGCGGGGAGCGGATCGACGCGGCCGGGTGGACCACAGTGTTTACGCTCGGCGGCCTTACGCTGCCCGACAGCGCCACGGGCCGGGACGACTACTCATACGAGCAGCGGCTGTCAGTCGCGCTGCTCTACCTGGTGTCGCAGTTCGCCCGCCGGCTGCTGAATGGCATGGACCGCCGCTTGCCCAAGGCGATCTTCCTGGACGAGGCCTGGGCGATCACGTCGACGCCGCAAGGGGCGAAGCTCGTCCCGGAAGTGTCGCGGATGGGCAGGTCGCGCAACACGGCACTGATCATGGTGTCGCAGAACGCCGGTGACCTGCTCAGCGAGCAGGTCACCAACTGCATCTCCAGCGTATTCGCGTTCCGATCGTCCGAGCAGGCCGAGATTGCCAGCGTACTGTCCCTGCTCGGGATCGAGCAGTCAGCTGATCACAAGGCCGCGCTGCGAGCGCTCGGCAACGGCGAGTGCATTTTCCGCGACCTGGACGGCCGGGCTGGCCGGATCGCGGTCGACCTGATCTCAGACGACCTGCGCCGCTGCCTGGACACCAACCCGACCCGCGCGCGCACCGGAGAGGCACCCGCGGGTCAGCTGCCAGACCACCAGGGCCAGCCCGGAGCGGGCTGACACCTGGCGCCGCCGTGTCACGACCTCACTGGAGCCCTCGGATGTCGAGACCCAGCTTCCCGGTCAAGCTGGCCGCCGTGCTGGCGCCGCTGACGGCGGCCGTGATGCTGTCGGGCGGCGCCAGCCCGCAGCACACGGGCGGTCCGCTGGCGTCCCCGGCCCGTGCCGCCGTGACGACGGCAGCGCGTACCAGGCCGGGCACGGCGCGCGGACAGGCGGGACGGAGCCCCGCCACCGCACCGGACTACCCGACTACGCCTGCCCGCGGCACGCTTCTGGACGCGACCACTGGGGCAGCAGGCGCCGAGGGGGCCGCCGCGTCAACCGCGACTGGCGGCCTGTGCTCCGTGCCTGGGATCGGTGACATCGGCGGCCTGCTCGGATTCTGCGCGCTGGGTAGCTCAGGGCTCGTCGGCGACCTCAACAACGTGTGTCAGCCGTCACTGCCTGATCCGGAGCCCGCCAGCTCGGGCATTGACGCCATGGTCGCGCCGCCGGTGTCGGGGAAGCAGCCAGCGACGCTCTACGACGAGTACGGCGTGGCCGGGAATTACTGGTCTGCTACCAACCTGCAGTGCTCGGACATGACGTCGCTGATAGGGAACGACGTCGCGGGCATGGTGTTTGACGCGGCCAAGTCCATCGACCGCGTCACCATCACCATCTACCAGGCTGCGGCCGGGAACGGCATTGTCGGCTGGCTGCAGCACGTGACCGACGACCTGATCACCAGCCTGGGCCGCGCGATCTACTTCCCTTATCTGTCCATCGTCGTGATCCTGGCGGCGATCTGGCTGGCCTGGCAGGGCCTGATCCGCAAGCGCGCCACCCGCACCATCGAGGGAACGGTGTGGATGGTTGCGGCGTGCGCGGCGGCCATTTTCCTGATCGGCATGCCGGGCGACGTCACCGGGCTCGGCGGCGGTGTCTCCGACGGGATCTCTCAGGCCCTGGATGCCGCGTTCGCCAAGCTTCCGAGCCCCGGCCCGAGTAGCTGCGTTCCCGTCTCGAATGGCGATCCCGAGGTCCAGGCCTCCGTGTACAGCTATACCTCCGGCAGCACCGTGGTCGATCAGAATGCCGATGAGCTGTGGAGCGTGCTGGTCTGCAAGCCGTGGCTTGTCGGCGAGTTCGGTACATCGGTGTACTCCGCCAACGGAGCCAGGCCGACAGTGGTGAACACCTACGGGCGGTCGCTGCTGTGGGCGCAGGCAATCGCTGTTGACGAGCGGGCAACACCAGCGCTGATCCAGGCCAAGCAAGCCACATATGCCGGTATTGCCAGCAGCCTCCAGACCAACGACCCGGCGATCTACCCGCTGTTCCAGGGCAAGGACTGGACGACGCGGCTTGAGGTTGGGTTCGCGGCGCTGTTCGCCGCGCTGGTGGCAGGTCTGTTGATCCTGCTCATCTCGGTCACGCTGATCCTGCTGAAACTGAGCTTTCTGCTGCTGCTGATCGTGGGGCCGTTCTTCCTGCTGATCGGCGCGCATCCCGGCTTCGGCCGGGTCGTGGCGCTGCGCTGGGTCGAGCTGCTCTTCGGGGTGCTGCTCAAGCAGGCGGCGGTCGCGCTGGTGCTGAGCCTGCTGCTGTACTGCTACGCGCTGATCATCGGCACGAGCGACGCGGTCCTGCCGTGGGCGCTCAAGATCCTCATGATCGCGCTCGTCACGGTTGCCGCGTTCATCTACCGCAAGCCGTTCCAGCATTTGTTCTCGGCCGTCGGGTACGGCATGGTCGGCTCGCAGGAACGAGCCGAGAGCGACCTGGCGCGCGCTGCCGCAGCAGCCAGGTCGACTACCGTGACGGCGGCGACGGCCCTGCCGGGCATCGCGGCGTACCGGGCGATGCGCTGGGCCAGGCGCAACCCCGGCCAGGCGGCGAGCGTCGCGATGGCGGCCGCGTCCGGCGGTGCAACCGGCGCGGTGGCTGCGGGCCTGCAGGCATCGGGAACCGCGGAAGGATCGGCCGCTGCAGGCGGGGATGCTGCCGCCGACGGTGCCATGGCCGGTGGCAGCGGCAGTCGCGGCGCGCTCGCGAACAAGGCTCGGCCAGGTGCGGCAACGTCTCCGCCGCCCGTGGCTGAGCCGCCGCCGCTGAAGTTGCCGTCGCGTATCGGCGGGCCTGGGCCGGTTGGGCCCGCCGCTGGCGGCTCGGTCGCGGCCAACGGCACTGTGACCGGGCCGGCAGCCCGCGCCAGGCCGGTGCCTGGTGGCGCGCAAAGCCCGGCCACGGCGGTACCGCCGCCCGCGCCCGGCGCG
>JASHSZ010000652.1 GCA_030040815.1 Streptosporangiaceae bacterium | reverse complement strand
GACGTCAGACACGATAACCGGCTGCTCGGGCATAGAGGACCTTTCATTCCGGAACGGGCAGACGGAGCGGGCCGTCGAGCGGACCGGCACGCGACTGTGCTGCTGCTACATCGAGCCTGCGGGTGCAAGAGCAGTCTTCGAATCCCCCGTCGGCTAGCCAAACTAGGCCGCACCCACGCGGTGTGCCCTCAGGGCGCGCCGGTATGCGGGACGGCGCCGTCGAGCAGCGGGGCGAGTTCTCGCGCGACCGTATTCAGGGCGCGCGGGCTGCACTCGGCGCGGGCGATGAGGATCGCGCCCTCCAGGGCGCTGACCATCAGCGTGGCCATTTCTCCGGCGCGTTCGGCCGGCACTCCCATTCCGGCCAGCGCCGCTGCGACCGGCCGGCGCCAGGAGGCAAAGGCCTCCGCTGCAGCGATCCTGGTCGATTGCGAAGTCTGGGCGCTGTCCGCCGTCGCCGCCGCGACCGGGCAGCCTGCTAGCGCGCTGGCTGCCGACAGCTCGTCCACCCACTGCCCCGCCATCGCGGCGAACAGGGCACTCGGCAACGGTTTGTCCAGCGTCGCCAGGAAGCGGGATACGCGCAGTGCGGCATACTGCCCGGCCCAGGCCACCGCCTCGTTGACCACCTGCTCCTTGCCGCCCGGGAAGTAATGCTGCAGCGAGCCGCGCGGAGCGCGTGCCTTCTCGGCTACCTCGCGCATGCCGACCGCGGCGACGCCGCCGCGCCGCAGGAGCTGAGCCGCGCTGATGACCATCCGCTCTCGCGGCCCCCGGTCCGCTGTCACCATGGCACAGCTTCCTCTCGTCGCCCTACCGCCCATTATGACCACGGTCATAGCCGCTCTTGTATTATGACGGGCGTCATAACCGTAGTGCCGGAGGTGACGCGGCGTGGACGAGCAGCCGGCCGGATTCATCGGCCTGGGGGTAATGGGGCAGCCCATGGCGTTGCGAATGGCGCGGGCCGGATTGCCGCTGGTCGTCTGGAACCGTACCGCCGAGCGTTGCGAGCCGCTGCGTGAGGCTGGGGCGGCGGTGGCGGCCGCCCCGTTGGAGGTCTTTCAGCGGACCCGCACGGTCTTCCTCATGCTGGCCGACGACGCTGCGATCGACACCGTACTGGGCCGCGGCACGCCATGGTTCGGCGCGCAGGTAGCCGGGCGGACAGTCGTCCACATGGGCACTACCTCGGCCGGTTACTCGCGCGTCCTCGAGGCGGAGATACGCGCCGCAGGCGGACGCTATGTGGAGGCGCCCGTGTCCGGCTCGCGCGGCCCAGCCGAGGAGGGGCGGCTCGTAGCGATGGTCGCCGGGGACGAGGCTGCAGTGGCTCAGGTACGTCCCTTGTTGAGCCCGCTTTGCCACCAGACCTTCGCCTGCGGTGCCGTCCCCGGCGCGCTGCTGATGAAGCTCGCCGTCAATATCTTCCTCATCACACAGGTCACCGGCCTGACCGAGGCCTTTCACTTCGCCGAACGGCACGGCCTCGACCGCCGCCTCTTCGTTGACGTGCTCGACGCCGGGCCGATGGCCAGCAGCGTCTCCCGGGCCAAGGCGGCCAAGCTACTGACAAGCGACTTCACGGTCCAGGCGGCCATCCTGGATGTACTGAAAAACAACCGCCTCATCGCCGAGGAGGCCCGGTCGAGCAGCCTGGCCTCACCGCTCCTAGACGTCTGCTACGCCCTGTACGGCGAGGCGGCAGCACTGGGTCACGGGCACGCGGACATGGCCGCCGTGCTGTACGCCATCGAAGCCCGCACCGAGAGCGGCGTACTCGCTGCGCCTTGGTCCGGCGGCAGTGCGGGCATAGCCGCCGGGTGACCACAGGTCCGGGTGCGAGTCGGCAGCGGCTGCGCTGTCAGCCATTGCAGAACGCGGCTGCGACCACGGACCAGAATGACCAGGACGATCCAGACGGGTGCGGAGCTCGCCCTTGACAACGCCAAGTTCTCGTCGTACCTAGACTTCTCCGTCTACCCGGTCCTCGATGTCCAAGAAGCAGCCCCCTGCTGGCCGAAGCCGCCGAGTTCCGCAAGTCGGTCACCTAGGCTGACGGTCTGCCGCTGGAGCTGGCTGGTCAGCGAGCCCCAGCTTGGCGGCGGCCTGGCTCTGCTCCGGGTACCCGTCGCGGAGTTGCGCGATTCGAGCTGGACCGCTCGAGGACGTACATTGACGCGCGCCCGATCAGTTGGAGAAGACGAGCTCCTCGGCGTCCGCCGTCTTGACTTCGGGATTGGGAGGGTGCCGCAGCGTCTTCAGGTAAGCGCCGGAGGGGTAGCCCGTGGCGGCGATGAGCGCCTCAGCCTGATCCAGGTGGTAAGGCGTCACCACGAGCCGCACCTCGTCGGAGATCAACGCCCACCGCGCGCCTGGGCCCGTGGCATAGGGCAGGCCGACGCTGCCCGCTCCGGTGATCACCTTGCCTACCGCGTTGCGGCGATACTGCACGTGGGTGTGGCCGTGAACCACTACCCGCTCCGTCACCCCGGCGGTCGCCTCCCGCAGCCGGTCGTCCCCGGTCAGGCTCGTCAGCAGCTCGATGTCGCTGCGCGGGCTACCGTGGCACAGCCGCAGACCGCCGGTCGGTGGGCGGACGACCCTAAGGCCGCCGGGCCAGGAGCCGATCGTGGCCAGTCCGTCGTCGCCGTGAGCAGCGACGAGCCACGCGTCAACCTCGCGCTCAACCGGGCGGGCGCCGCTGCTGAGTTCCAGAACCCGGCGCTCCCCGTTCCCGGCCAGGTAGAACACCGGCATCCTCAGGTCCGCGCATCGCTCGAGCACGCCGCGAGGGTCGGGCCCGGTCGTCGTGCAGCCGAGAAAGGCCACCGCGTCGGCCTGCGCGAACTCTTCGGACGCAAGCACGGCGGCCAAGGCTGCTGTATTGCCGTGAACGTCGGCGAGGCAGGCCAGCACTGCCCCGCCAGC
>JASHSZ010000651.1 GCA_030040815.1 Streptosporangiaceae bacterium | reverse complement strand
GGTCATCTATAGCTTGCCAGGTGTAGGTGGTTTCCATGGGGAACGGCCCTTGTGCCGTCCGCATGACCAGCCGCTCGGTTGGAATGTAGTCGGTTATCGCGTACGTGTAGGCAAGACGTCGGCCAAGGAACTGGGCTGTGAACGCGATCCGGGATCCGGTTCGCAGCGGCGGGCTGGTCTCCCAGGTAGCGGAGGTGATGTTGTCGTACCAGTTCGGCGCGTTCGCCGGATCGGCCGCGTATGCGGCAACGACCTCGACTGGTCGGCCGATGACGACTTCGGTCACGACGTCGACGGCCACTGTGTCCTCCAAGTCGGTTTAGCCGTCTGTGTTCCCCATAGGCGGCGCAAGGCGCGCAAGGCGGTGAACCGGTCATCACGCTGCTCACCCCGGTAGGCGGTCGGCCTGGCGCCGGCGGCGACGGCGGTCAGGAGGGCGAGGAAGCGCGACCAGCCGTCGTCGTGCAGCAAGCCAAGGTCTTCTGCCAGTCCTCTGTGAGCGGGCGAATCCGCTTGAGGCGGTTGTCATCACCACTAGGACGAGCGTCACCTCAACCCGTGAGACAGGCTACAGGCCGTTTGCCCGTTATTCCTGGTCGGCTGACGCCAGTTCCCGATAGCGTGCTGAGTTGATGCTGGCCCCTAGCGGTTAGGGTAGTGTCGCCGATCGGCCGCTAGCCATGGAAGCGGTTGAGGATCCACGGCCAGTAGCACGGGCTGCAATGACGGCAACGGCAGAGGTTAAGCGCGCTCATGTAATCCAGCGCGAGGTGTCAGACCGTCGGGTCCAGGCATTGCGTCGCCCGAAGGCGGGCGATGCCGCCGTCATGGCTGGCGACTATGTCGCACATCGGCGGTTCCGCAGCCGGTCTATGACGGGTATACGAAAGGGTCATCCGAGGTTGACGGAAGATTCATTCGCCGCGCCTCGGCGACTGGGCTGTGCGGTGGCGGGAGGACGGCGTTGACGAACAGGTCGGACACGTCTGCGGCAAGCCGCTGCGGGTCTTGCTCGGCGATGCGCTCTGACAATCGCCCGCTGATCCACAGCGCGGAGAGTCCGTGCACCAGCGACCACGCGCTGACCGCCACGACCTCGGGTGAGTGCCCGTGCAGGCGGCCGGCCGCCCGGCAGCGCTCGATGGTCGCGGTGAGGAGTTCGTAGGCCGTCTCGCTGGCTGCGACGAACTCGCGGTCCGCCGGGTTCAGCGCGTCCAGCCGGAACATGACGTCGAAGTGCGCCGGGTGGCCGACAGCGAACCGGACGTAGCCCCGGCCGATCGCAGCCAGCTCGGCGGCTCCGTCAGCGGCCTGCGACGCTGCCAGTTCGCCGATGACGGACTCGGCGAGCAGCTTGTACCCAGCGGTCGCGAAGGCCGTCAGCAGCCCGGCCTTGCTGCCGAAATGGTGGGCTGGCGCGCTGTGCGAGACTCCGGCGCGGCGCGCCACGTCCCGCAGCGACACGCCGCTGACCCCGCAGTCCGCGACCGCGCTCTCGACCGCGCTGAGCAGGGCGGCCGGCAGGTCGCCGTGATGGTAGGCCACGGTCCATCTTGACACCCTCACCGTATCTTGACATTGTCTAGTTGTTCGTTCGTGCGGACCGCACGAGCCAGGAGCCGCGCTGCGGTACCAGCGAAGCCAGGGAGGGCCGACGGAAGCCTCGCCGATTCAGGCGGCGTATCTGCAGTTCGCCCGCACGCTCCGGGCGGGCGGATTCAGCGAGCCAGGCACCGGCTGGAACGCCAGTCAGATCGGAGCGCACATCTGCCTGAGCAACGAGCTATTCAGCGACCTGGCGCGGCGCGTGCACGGCGAAGACGTCACCTTCGATAACTCGGCCGTCGATGATGCTGGCCCGTGTGCATATAGCGCCGGACTCGGCGGCAGGCCCGGTCGCCGACGCGGTCGTGCCGTTGGCTGCGCGGCTCGGGCAGGCCTGCGACAGGCTCACGCACGAAGAAACGACGCGCCCCATCCCGGTCACGATGTCGCATGGCGGATCGTTCGCGACAGCCCGATGCCGCTCGCTGATCTGATCATCGGCCACGGCGCTGAGCACCTGACCATGCATCACGAGCAGCTGCAGGCTCTCCAGCCGCGCAGGACAGTGCCGGCAAGCCCGGTGACCGCAGCTGGGCGGCCATATGACGGCGGAGGGCTCCCGCCATGGGCTAGAAGCATTCGAGCTGGTTGGTCCCCGGCAACGTCACAAGGAGTCAGGCCGCCCGCGCATCTCCACATGAGCGGCGACCCGATCCTCGCACTGATCAGCCCTCAGCCCGGAGGCGCTGGACGTCGGCGGCGGGCAAGTTCGCCGGATCGCGAAGATTGCTGCCCCGCATGCTGACAGTCACCGACGTGCGTTTGAATCCCGCACCGTAACTGCTCGTGAGGCGGTCATGGACATATGGCAAGCGCTGGACGAAGAGCGGTCGGCACTGGCTGACGACCTGGCTACGCTCGCTGACAGCCAGTGGGACACTCAGTCGCTGTGCAGCAAGTGGCAGGTCCGGCACGTCGTGGGTCACTTGATCTTCGGCGCGGACATGAAGACGGGCCCGGTCCTTGCGGGCCTCCTCAAGAGCGGCATGAGCTTCAACCGCTTCATGGCTCGTGAAGGCCTGTCGATAGGCGCCGCACCTCCCGACGAGCTCCTGCGGCAGTTCAGCAAGACGATCGGGACGCGTTGCACGTTGCCGGGGACCGTGCCCGAGATCCTGCTGATCGACCTCGTGTGCCACAGCGGGGACATCCGCAGGCCGACTGGCCTTTCCCGCACGGTGCCGCAGGCTACGTTGCTGACGGTGGCCGACATGGTGAAGGGAATAGGATTCCCGATCCACGGCAAGAAGCGCATCGCCGGTCTGCGCATGTCGGCAACGGACGCCAACTGGTCGGCGGGGGACGGTGCTCCGGTCGAGGGGCCGCTGGCATCGCTCATCCTCGTCATGGCGGGACGCAATGCACCGCTCGACGACCTGTCGGGCGCCGGAACGCAAACCCTCCGCGCCCGCATGTAGCTGCAGCGCCCCGGCCCTCGGAGTGAGGCCATCGGGCACCCGACCGACACAACAGCAACGAGGCCGCCCAAGGCGCGAACATCTCGCCCCCTACTTCGCGGAGCATCCGCCATCGATCGCGCCCAGCTCCCCTTCCCGGCGGATCGGCTGAGGCTGTGGAGCACCGGTGACGGGTCATCGCCTTTGACGCCGGGAACCTCACTGCTCCCAGGACTGGCCCATCTCGGCGCGGTCGGTGGCCCCGACATTGAGCGCCCCGCGGCCAGCGCTGCACTGGCCATCCAGAGGGGAAACCCGGCGGGCAGTGTGGTCGCGTCGCGACGCCGTAACGTCGGAGCCGCGGGGACTTGTTGTAGACGCGAAACGGGCCGCTCGCCGGACCGGTCGGCCTGCTCGGCGACGCTTTCCACATGCGCTCGAGCGTCACGGAGCAGCGCACCCTCGGCAGTTCCGGACAGGCGGTCAACCAACAGTGGCGGTGACCCACCCGAACTCGGAGGAAATCCGGATGCCGACGTCCTGTTCGCACAACGGTGAGATGACCTCGCTCAACGCTTGGCAGAACACGTCGTAGCCGACTGCTTCGATGGCTGGCACGGACGGGCCAGCTACAGCCAGGGCTCGGACGGCCGTAGCAACCTCGGGCCACTCGTTTACGACGTTAATTGCTCCCCGCTCGATGAGCTTGAATCCAGTGGCTGCCAGCATGTTCTCGACGACACCTGCCCGTCCGGTGTCCCCTTGCTCCATGCTCGCAACGCCGTGCGACGGTGGGGACAGCTCGATGACCTTGAGGAAATACGGCATCAGGCCCAGGTGCTCGTAGCGTCCCCAGAAGGTTCAGATTGAGGACCCGACGTCCTGGCGGCGGCGGGCGGTGGCCAGAGCCCAGATGACGAAGACATCGATGGCGATGACGATGATCGACCAGATCGGGTAGAACGGCAGCCACAGGAAGCTGGCGATGGCGCTCATGACCGCGACGACGACGCCGGCCCACCTGGCCCAGGTCTGGCCGAGCAGCACGCATACTCCGACTAGCACCACGAGGATTCCGAGGCTGAAGTTGAGCCAGCCCCAGCTGGTGATGTTCCAGTGGTAGGCGTAGCTGGTGACCGTGCTGGTGTAGGTCGCCAGTGACCTGAAGTAGGAGGCCCGGATCACGACGGCCAGGCCCGTGAGGAATTCCAGCAGCCCGCCGAGGATGAGAAGCGACGCGGCGACGGCCGTCGAGCCGAAGCCGGTGTCTTGATACGAGTACGGCTCGTAGCCGGGGCGCGGCTGGGCTGCCCGCTGGCCGGACGGCTGTCCGGCTGATGTGGTCGTTTGACGCTCGGAACCGTAGGTACTCACGGCAACGGCCCTCCTCTCGGGCTGTCTGGGTTGCGTCTCGACGCTAGGGCCGGCCGCAGGGCTCTGCCATCGTCCGGACAGGGTGATCGTGCAACTCCGCGGCGCTTGTCGACCTCGAGCTTCGGGACGGGGGATTCCCCGGGACCGGTCAGGCCACGTCCAGCGCGGCTCGGCGTCGTACGGGCTACGGACAGTCATGGGGGAGCGCGGATACTCCGGCGCGGAACAGGAAGCGCGGAAGTGTCGCGCTGGCGGCCCGGCCGCGGCTCGCGGCTGGCCATGGCCGGCCGACGGCAGGGATCGTCCTCCCGGGTCTGCTAGCTGCCAGTCTTGCCGGATCCGCGCGGCGCCGACCCGCCAGGCAGCTCAGCCGGGCCGCGGAACGCGCTGACCAGCCGTGCTACCAGGGTGGCAAGGAATACCTGGCCGGTGATGGCTTCCAGCATCGCCACGGACCTGCCGCCGTTCCCGGCGGCGGTAAAGTCGCCGTAGCCCAGGGTGGTGAGCGTAGTGAAGCTGAAGTACTGGAACGTCTTGCCGTTGGCCGGCTGGCCGTTGGCGAAGAAGTGCCCGGCGCCGAGGTGATCGATCGCGGCGTAGAGCGCGGCGAACATGAGGCCGAGCAGGAGGTAGGCGCTGACGGCGCCGAAGATGCTCTCCAGGGTAACTGTGCCGAAGGTCAGCACCCGGTGCACGATCATGACGGCCCCGCCGAGGAGCACGAGGACAATCCACAGGTAGGCGACGCCGACGTTGATGTTCGTGGCCGCCACGAGGCCGATCACGACGGCTGAGCCGGCGATGACGATCAGGAAGACCAGCCGGGCGATCGCCGGGCGCGCTTCCGCGCCGCGGAGTGCGAGCAGGACTGCCGTCGCGTAGAGCGCGAGGTCGAGAGCGGTCACCCAGCGTGCGGTGACAAAAGATGACAGCAGGTACGTACCGACCAGAAGCGTGAGCAGCAGCCCGTACCGGCCCGGACTGCTCGCAGGTCGGCGGGTGGAAGGCTCCTGGCCAGTGTGCGCGACGGCACCTCCTGAGCGTCATCACGGCTGAGCTTGTGATGACCGCTTCCCGCGCAACGGGCACCGTCAAACTCCGCCGGGCGGCGGTCATCCCCAGCGGGTGACGCGCACGCACGTCCGCCTGGGTGGTCCCGGCCAGGCACAACCCTGGCGCGGCCGGATGGAGCCATCCGCCGCGGGTGGTGCGGGAAGCTGTACGGGTTGCGTACGGTCTGTAATGGGCGCGGGAGTGAGTGACGGAGGACGAAGATTGCCTCAGTTCAGGCAACGACGGCTGGCGCTGCGCCAGGAGTCGCTACTCGGATATTTCCTCCTTAGCATGTAATGTCCAAGACGACAGAAACAATCGCCCTGCTATCAGCCGGGGGATGACGAGCGTTTACCCAGGGTCCGGCAGATGCTAACCCTCAGCTGGCTGGCGCGGCCGGGGGCAGCGCTGGGGATGCCGTCATCGCCTTTCCAGCAACTCGGCGCCACCTGGCTGGCTGACCAGCCAGTCCAGGTCGATCCTCTCCAGCAGACCGCTGACCTCTGCCGGCCCAGCAGGTGGTCGGCGTCGATCCCGGCGAGCAGCCGGTTCACGCAGCGCGCGTCAGCAGGGCGTTGACGTATGCCTCGGCCAGGAGCAGGCTCATGTCCACTCGCTCCAGAACGGCGTTGACGTCTGTGACTGCCAGGCGCCGGTTCACGTCGGTGGCTGCCAGCCAGCCGTTGATATCGACACGAGGGCGGCCGGGTGTCCGATGCGACCGGCTCGCACGGGACAGCCCAGCGACGACAGTGCGGGCCAGCAGATCGTCGATGTCGATGCGGGCCAGCAGCGTGCTCACGTCAGCGCGCCAGCAACTCGTTCACATCGATGCCTGCCAGCATCCGGTTCACGTCGATGCCCGCTAGCAAGCCACTCACGTCCGTGTCAGCGATCAGGTCATCGCGACCTGGCGCAGCAGATCGTTGACGTCGATCCACGCGAGGACGCTCCTGACGTCGACACGCAGCCACCTGTCGCGGTCACGCCAGCCACAGTGGCCAAGGAGACCAGGGCCGAAAGCGGCGTCCGGGTCTAGCGCCGGGCCGCCAGACTGCCATCAGGGCCACCGGCTCCTAGCCCGCAAGCCGGGCTAGCGGCGTCGGCCAGGTACGGCATCTAGGGCAGGTCCGTGCTGCGGCCGCGGGAGCCTGCCGGAGCCAGCGAGGCTATCAGCGAGATCATGACGTCCAGAGCGGTGGCGAGCGGCCGGACGTCGCGCTCGACTTTCGCAAGCAGGAGGCCGCCCTGCAGCGCGGCAAGGACCGCGGTGGCCAGTTTGCTGGGATCAGCGTCGGCGCTGAGCTGGCCGCGGTCGCGCATAGCGCCCAGGCAGGCGGAGATCGCGGCTTCCCACCTGGCGTACCCGGCGGCGACGTCGCAGCGGACAGCGTGGTCCAGCTCAGCCAGCTCGCTGCCGAGCGAGCCGAGCGGGCAGCCGCCCCGGCAGCCCGCTGCGCTCTGGATCGAGACGATCACGTCCCGCCAGGCGCGCAGGCCGTCAATGCCCTCAATGGCGGCCAGCGCGGGCTCGTGGATATCGCCGACCACCGTCTGCGCCCGGTAGTCCACGACGGCGCGGACGAGAGCTTCCTTGTCGGCGAAGTAGTGGTAGATCTGCGAACTGCTGACGCCGGCCTCCGCGCGCACATCGTCTAGGGTCGTGCGGGCCACGCCCTGCTGAAGGATGATGCCGGCCGCTGCTGCCACGATCCGCTGCCGTGTCAGCTGGCCCTTGGGTGTGAGGG
>JASHSZ010000650.1 GCA_030040815.1 Streptosporangiaceae bacterium | reverse complement strand
GCCGGACCGAGTCCGCTGCGCCCTTGCGGATGTGCCGGTCGGCGACGTCGACCCCGCTCATCCTGGTCTCTGCCGAGAACTTCACGAGCTCGGCGCCGGGCAGGTCCGGCTCGGCGAGGTGGTATCGGTCGGTCGCGAACTCGACGATGGACCGGCCCTCCGGGGTGTCGTCGGCCAGGCTCGACGCCAGCGCCGCCTCGGCCAGCTCTGCCTCACTGACCCCGCCCACCGGCAGGAACCCGGCCGCCCTGCGGTTGCCGTAGGTGATGGTGCCCGTCTTATCCAGCAGCAGGGTGGAGCAGTCGCCGGCGGCCTCCACGGCGCGGCCGGACATGGCGAGCACGTTCCGCTGCACCATGCGGTCCATGCCGGCGATGCCGATGGCCGACAGCAGACCGCCGATTGTGGTCGGGGCGAGGCAGACGAACAGCGCCACCAGCACGGCGGTGGACTGAATGGCCTTGGAATAGATCGCCATCGGCTGCAGGGTGACGACCGCGACGAGCAGGATCAGCGTGAGCCCGGCGATGAGGATGTCGAGCGCGACCTCGTTGGGGGTCTTCTGCCGGCTCGCGCCCTCGACAAGCGCGATCATCCGGTCCAGAAACGTCTCACCAGGGTTGGAGGTGATCTTTACCACGATCCGGTCGGACAGCACCACGGTGCCGCCGGTCACCGCGCTGCGGTCGCCACCCGACTCGCGGATCACCGGTGCCGACTCTCCGGTCACCGCGGACTCATCGACCACGGCAACGCCCTCGATCACGTCGCCGTCGCCGGGAATGACCTGCCCTGCCTCCACCACGCAGACATCGCCTGCGTGCAACTGCGTGGCCGGCACATCCTGCAGGGAGCCGTCGGTCGCGCGCACGTGCGCGATCGTCTCGCGGCGACTGCGGCGCAGCGTGTCGGCTTGCGCCTTGCCCCGGCCCTCGGCCACCGCCTCGGCGAAGTTGGCGAACAAGACCGTGAGCCACAGCCAAATCGCGATGAGCCCGACGAACAGGCTGGGCTTTTCGATGAACTCGATGGTGGTGACGACGCTGCCGATCTCGACCACGAACATGACCGGCACCTTGATCATGTGGCGCGGGTCGAGTTTCACAACGGACTGGAGCAGAGCCTGCCGGAGTATGGCCGGCTCGTAGAGTGAACGGGCCTGCCGGAAGCGGACCTTAGGCGGCCGGGTTTCTGCTGGCGGTGCGACGGCGGGCCCGCTGGACGAGCTGGCTGGGCCGGTCACGATCGCCACTGCCCGGACCGGTCGGAATCAGCCGCCTGCGGCTGCTCCTCGGTGCCTGAGTCGGCTTCGGCCTCGTCGGCTTCGGCGGAGTCGGCTATCACTCGGTTCAGCGCGGGCAGCACCAGGGCGCAGGCCGCAAAGAAGGCGATGATGATGGCGACTACCAGGACGTCGGTCATCGAGCGTACCCGGCTGAACATCTCGGCGGTTGTTGCCGCGCGTGTTCACCAGGCTCGTCGTCCTTCATCGGGTTCCCCCTTCCGTTTCCGCAGGCCACGCTGCCCAGCTCGGACTGGCTGCTGTGGCGCGCAGTCAGGCGCCTGCGGCGGCTGATTACCCGGCGCCCTTGCGGACGCCTAGCGGCATATCCCCCAGTGCATGCGGTATACCAGCGGCCGGCCTAGAACCACTCGGGCTTGAACATGGCGATGCACAGGTAGACGAACACCGCCAAGGACAGGACGAGAAGGATCACCTCAACGCCGGTCATGCTGCCCGCCCTCCTTCACTCGTCGGGATTGTGGCACGCTCGTGACAGGGAGCAACGAACGGGGAGCCGAGATTAGCGAGGAGACAACACAGACCAGTCGCGCGGCGACCGCCGCCGACAGGGTCGCCGCCGACAGGGCCGCTGCTGCGTACGACCGTGTCTCGCCCGCCAGCCAAGACAGTGTCGATATTGTCGAGCCAGCCGGTCATTTCCGTATTTACCTCGGCGCGGCTGCCGGCGTCGGCAAGACCTACGCGATGCTGAGCGAGGGCCACCGGCGGCTGGACCGAGGCGCTGACGTCGTCGTCGGGTTCGTGGAATCTCATGGCCGGCGCGCGACCGAGAGCCTGGTCGAGGGCCTCGAGGTCGTCCCGCGCGAGGCGCTCGATTACCGCGGGTGCGCGATGGAGGAAATGGACGCCGAGGCGGTGCTGCGCCGGCGGCCGAAGGTAGCCCTCATCGACGAGCTTGCCCACACCAACGTTCCCGGTTCCGGACCGCACGTGAAGCGCTGGCAGGACGTGCTAGAGATCCTCGCCGCCGGGATCGACGTGATCACCACGGTGAACATCCAGCATCTGGAGAGCATCGCCGACGAGGTCGAGCAGATGACCGGTGCGCGAGTCCGCGAGCGGGTGCCTGATTGGGTGGTGCGCAAGGCGGACCAGATCGAGCTCGTCGACTCCTCGCCCGAGCAGCTGCGCCGCCGGATGCTGCACGGCAACGTCTACCCGGCCAGCCGGGTGCAGCAGGCGCTGACGCACTTCTTCCGCACCGACAACCTGATCGCTCTGCGCGAGCTCGCGTTGCGGTTCCTCGCCGACGAGACCGAGGAAGAGCTGCTTGACCATCTGCGCCAGCACAACGCCCGGGGCATGTGGGAGACGGCCGAGCGGATCATGGTGGCCGTCACCGGGGCCGCCGCCGACGACGCGCTGGTGCGGCGCGCCGCCCGGCTCGGTGCCCGAGCCCGCGCCGAGGTCGACGTACTGCACGTCGCCGCGTCCGACGGCACCGTGCGAGACCGGCAGCGGATCGACACGCTGCGCGAGCTGACGGCCGACGTTGGCGCACACTGGTACGAGATGGATGACGACGATCCGGTGGGAGCAATCGTCCGGTTTGCCCGGAAGCATAGGATCACCCAGATCGTCATCGGCGCCAGCAGCCGCAGCCGCTGGCGCCAGCTCACCGGCGGCGGATCGAACGTCTCGAGGATTATCCGGGCGGCCGGCGACACCGGCATCGACGTCCACGTGATCGCGCGGCGGGAGACGAAGGATGTGCTCGCCGCCGACGCCAACGACGACGTCACATCCGTATAGCCGACAGGCCGCCGGCTCGCGCCGGCAGGTTAGGCCACGCCGGTCGGCGCGAGCGTCGCCGTGATCGCGCTGAGCGCAGCGCGGATGTTCTCGACCGAGTTCGCGTACGAGAATCGCAGGAACCCCTC
>JASHSZ010000649.1 GCA_030040815.1 Streptosporangiaceae bacterium | reverse complement strand
GGTGTCGTCGGTCACGCTGCGCATCCGGCTCGCCGGCGAGTCCAGGATCATCCTGTACCAGTCCACCGCCAGGGGAGACAGCCATCCGATCGAGACGATCAGCGTCGAGCCTGACGAGCCGGTAACCCTCCAGCGCACCCTTCCGCTGGACCCGTTCATTGACGGCGGCTGGTACTGGTTCGACATCGTGGCCGGGCCGCGGGGCGCGACGCTGATCGAGGCCGACTGGCTCGGCCTCGCCCCGCACACGGCCGCCGGCCGGGTGAGTCTCGGCTTCACCGTTTTCAACCAGCCTGACTTCATGCTGGAGCAGCTGCGCACGCTCGGCGAGACGACGGAGATCCACGATGTGATCGACCGGATCTATGTCATCGACCAGGGCAGCGACAAGGTACTCGAACGGCCGGCGTTCAGCGAAGCGACCAAGAAGCTCGGCGACCGCGTGGAGGTCATCGAGCAGGGTAACCTCGGCGGCTCCGGCGGCTTTGCCCGAGCCATGGACGAGACCGTCAAGGCTGGCCGCGCTTCCTACGTGCTCCTGATGGACGACGACGTGAAGCTGGAGCCGGAGGGGATCCTGCGCGCCGCGACGTTTGCCGACCTCGCCCGCAAGCCGACGATCGTCGGCGGTCACATGTTCAGCCTCTACGACCGGTCGCTGCTGCATGCCTACGCGGAGGCTGTCGAATCGTGGACGTGGTGGTGGGGTCCCGCGCCGAACACCCTGCCCCGGCACGACTTCGGGCGGCGGAACCTCGCGAACACACCCTGGCTGCACCGCCGGGCTGACGGCGACTACAACGGCACCTGGATGTGCCTGATCCCGACCACCGTCATCGCCGAGATCGGCCTGATCCCGCCGATGTTCATCAAGTGGGACGACGCCGAGTACGGCGTGCGGGCCAGGGATCATGGCATCCCCACGGTGTCGCTGCCAGGCGTCGGCTGTTGGCAGGTGCCCTGGGACGACAAGGACGACTCCCGGGACTGGCAGGCCTACTTCCACCTCCGCAACCGGCTCGTGTGCGCGCTGCTGCACTCGCCCCACTCCGGCGGTGGCGCCCTGATCACCGAGAGCCGGGAACGGCAGCTGCAGGCGCTGCTTTCCATGCGGTACTCGGTGGCAGCCTTGCAGCAGCTGGCCGTCGAGGACGTGCTCAGCGGGCCCGAGCATCTGCACCGTGATATCTCCGCCAAGCGTCGGCAGATCAGGCAGCTGCAGATGCAGTACCCGGACGCCAGCACCGAGACGGACCTGGAGAGCTTCCCCCCACCCCGGCGCCGAGCACCGGACTCGCTCAAGCACAACACCGCCCCGACCAGCAAGGTCAACCTGCTGACTACGGCTGTGCGCGGCACACTTCGCCAGTTCCGGGCGCCGCGGCCAGGTGCCGCGAAGCGGCCGCAGCTGGCGCTGGCACATCAGGATGCGTCCTGGTGGGTGCTGGCCAAGCTCGACAGTGCCGTCGTGTCCTCCGCGGAGGGAACGAGCGCAGCCTGGCTCCGACGAGACCGGCAGCAGTTCCGGACGCTCGGCCTGCGCAGCCTCGTACTGCACCGGCGGCTTCGCAAGCGCTGGTCGACGCTAGCGGCGGAATACCGCGCTGCCGCCGCCGACGTCAATTCGCCGGAGCGCTGGCGCCAGACCTTCGCCGACTCTGTTCAGCCCGTTGGTGACCGGCCATGAGCCCGCCGCCTGCTGGCGGGAGCGATGCGGCGGGGACGGGCCAGGCCGCCGCCGTGCGGGCAACGCCTCCGCCGTCGCCGACGCCCGCCGTCGCGGCCGACACCAAGCCGCCGTCCCGAGTTGGCGCAGGCGGCCGTCGGCGGGCGTCGTGGGTAGCTCAGTATGTCGCGATCCTGTTCCCGGCCGCTGTCATGCTGGTCTTCGGACTGTGGGGACTCAGCCGGGACTCCTCGATGGGCAACGACGAGGTGGCTACCCGCTGGGCTGCGCTGCTGAGCCTGCGTGAGCTTGCGCACCTGCTGGCCAACGTCGACGCGGTGCACGGGCTGTACTACCTGATCATGCACGCCTGGGTGGTGGTGGGCAGCAGCCCTGCTGTCCTGCGCGTGCCCTCGGTGATCGCGATGACCGTCGCGGCGGCGCTGGTCGCGGTGCTCGCCCGCAGGCTGACCGGGTCGGCTTGGCCTGCACTGTTCGCCGGCATCTTCATGGCCCTGACGCCGACGATCAGCTACTACGCGCAGACCGCCCGCTCGTACGCCATGGTGCTGACGTGCGTCGTAGCGATGACGATCGTCCTCGTCCGGGCCCTAGACCTCGAGGCCGCTGCCGCGGATCCCCGGCGGACCCGGCACTGGTGGATCGGCTACGCCGCGCTGGTGACGCTCAGCAGCTACCTCAACGAGATGGCCCTGCTCGTGCTTGCCGCGCACGCGATCACCGTGCTGGTGGCCCGGCCGGGACGGCGGGTGTTCGAGCGCTGGCTCATCGCCGGCGTGGTGGGCGCGGTGCTCGTGCTGCCCCTGCTCGCGCTCAGTGTCAAGCAGCGCGGGGCCATCGGCTGGATCGCCCCGCCCGGCCTGAACTCCCTGCGAATCCTGTTCCACGATTACTTCGGCGCGAGTGACATTGTCGCGCTGCTGCTGGTGGCCTGCGCCGTGGTGGCGGTGCTGCCCGACTGGTCATCTCGCCGACGGCTGCCGGCGGCCGAGGAGCCGCAGGACGCCGCGACGGCGACACCGTGGTGGCGGGGCGGCGTGTCGCTGCCGTCGGTGGCCGCGCCGCTGCTGGTGATCCCGGCGTTCCTGCTGCTCGCCGAGTCGCGGGTGCTGCATCCGCTGTATGCCGACCGGTACGTGCTGTACGGCGAGGCTGGCGCCGCACTGCTCGCCGGTGCCGGGGCCTACCGGGTCGGGCAGTGGGCCGCGCGGCTGCTCGCCGTGCCGGGCGCCCGGCGGGCGCTGATGTGCCTGCCCGGCGTCGTGCTCTGCGTCCTCGCGCTGGTGCTGCAGCTAACACCCGATCGGTCGGTCCGCACTCCGCAGAGCCGGGCCTACGACTTCGGCGGGCCGTCGCGCTACATAGGAGCGCAAGCACGCCGCGGTGACGGGATCTTGTACTTCGACACGTTCTACCGGAAGGCCGAGCTCGGCTATCCGTGGGATTTCACCAAGGTCACCGACTTCGCCGAGGCCGAGACCCCGATGCAGGTCGGCAACTTCCGCGGCGTGGACAAGTCATTCGCGCAGACGCTGCCGCTCATGCTCCGCTACCAGCGCATCTGGGTCGTCGGCGATCAGCCGTCGGCGACCCTGCCGACCGCGCTCCTGCGCAGCGAGAGCGAGACGCTGCTGAAGCAGTTCAGAATGACCGGCGTGCAGTACTTCAAGGGCATCACGGTGACGCTCTGGATCCGCCGGTAGTCCGCGCCGCGCCGATTCAGAGAGCCAGCGCTGGCTAACCCCAGGCCGCCGCGATCAGGCCGCTGGTCAGCTCCTTAGGAGTAGCGCCGCCCTGCGATACGTAGAGGTCGTTGCCCGCCAGGTAGAGCAGCCATTGCCCGTCGGGGCTGACGTCGAGGCTGCCGTGCACGAGGTTGGCGAAGCCGATGGCGACCTGGTGCACAAGCACCCCGGCAGTGTTGACCTCCCACAGCAGCTGCGAGGTGTTCTGCGGCGGGATCCCCGCACAGCAGGCGCGGCTGACAAACAGGTCGCCGTTCGGCATGTACACACCCTCGTAGAGGTAGCTCTGCTCCGGAGTCGGGTTCCCGGTCACTGGCACGGCTGTCACGCCGGTGCCGCTCAGGTAGTACTGCGCCTGCGCCGTGTCCACCAGCGTCACGTTCCAGCCCTCGTTGTCTTCAACCTGCCCGATCGACACGGCGAGGTACTGGTCGTCCGCCGCCCACGACAGATGCGAGATCGGCTCCGGCAGCCCGCTATCCTGGCTGGCCGGCACGGGTGGCAGGCTGATGGTCGCGCCTGTGCTCAGCGTGCGGACCTTGACCTGGTACAACGCGGTCAGATCCGCGGTGTTGGGCACGCACCCGACAGTGAGGCTGGGCTGGCTGGCGTAGGCCAGCTTGGTCCCGTCGGGGCTGACCGCGGGCACGCTGCCGGGCGCGATCACGGCGACGCCGCCGCCGCCAATCGGCACCTCCTCGATGGTGCTGCTGCAGCCGTCCTGGACCGCGAAAAACACCAGTCCGCTCGGGGCAACCGACACCTCATCGCCGATCACGCCCGACGACACCAGTGTCTGCTGCACCACGCCGGTCGACGGGTTCAGCGTGACCAGCGCACCGGCTGTGGTCACCGCCACGATTCCTGGCGGCGTCGCGGCCGCCGCGCTAGCCGCCGCTGACGGCGAAGCACCGGACGACTGCGAGGCAGGCGGCGTCGACGACGGTTTGCCGCCGCCGCACGCGGCCACGGCCACCGTGACCGTCACCGCAGCGAGTACGGTGGCAGCGGATCTGAGCACGCGGACGACCGGCGATCTCGACACAGGCGTCTCCCCACTGTGCAGCGCCGGTACCGGATCAGCGGGGTCGAGCGTCCGGCGTTACTCGAAAAAGCTCAGGCGGACCGATCGTGACAGGACCGGACGCACCACGGCAACCAGAAGCGCGAGAACAGCGCGCATACCTGCCTCCGGGCGGCCGCGAGCTGTTCACCACTGGCTCGCCGGCACCGCAGGCCCGGCTCACAGCAGGTCGCCGTTCGGCATGGAGACCGCCTCGCGCAGGTAGCCCCGGTGCGCGTCCGGCCCGGTCACCAGCACGCATCCATCCCGGCGTCGCTAGCGGCCAGCCGGCGCCCTGCCCACATCGCCAGTGAGGTACCGGTCGATCGCGGGCAGGATGAACGCATGGTTGTCACGCGGCACTCGGGCCGCTGGACGTTAAGTGACCGGTTCGCCTCGGCGTGGCACTATCTGCCGTTCGAGGTCCCGCCCGGTTCGTGGGCGCTGCGCGCCGAGCTCGAGTACGACCGGTCGGGCACCGCGCTAGACCTGGGCTGCCTCGGATCGGCCGGGTTTCGCGGCTGGTCCGGCGGTGCCCGTCGGTCGTTCGTTATCACCGGCGCAGTGGCCACGCCGGGCTACCTGCCGGGTGAGCCCGAGCCAGGTACCTGGCAGCTGATGATCGGCCTGCACCGTCTGCCCGCGCGCGGCTGCGACTATCGCGCGACCATCGTTGTCTCTGGCACTCCGGGCGAGCTCGCGCCGGAGGACGCGCCGGAGCAGCTCCCCCCGCTCACCGATCGGCCGCGGCGGCGGGAGCTGCCCGCCACACCCGGCCGCCGCTGGCTGGCGGGCGACTTGCACACGCACACGGTGCACTCTGACGGCGTGATGACCGTGCCCGAGCTCGCCCGGTTTGCGGCTGGACGGGGCCTGGACTTTCTTGCGATCACCGATCACAACACGACCAGCCACCACGCCGAGCTCGCCCAGGCAGCTGCCGTGCACCGCATCACGCTGCTGCCCGGCCAGGAGGTCACCACGCAAGGCGGCCACGCGGGGGCGCTCGGCGACATCGGGTGGATCGACTTCCG
>JASHSZ010000648.1 GCA_030040815.1 Streptosporangiaceae bacterium | reverse complement strand
CGAGGCGCAGCGCGGACCAGGCGCGCCGCCAGAACCCAACCGCGGCGTCGGTGTCGGCGATGTGGCCCGGCGCGGCGTCGGGCAGGAGGTCGGGGCCGAGCCGCAGCAGCTTGTGCACCAGCGCAGGCAGCTCGGCGGGCGTGGCGGCGACCGACTCCGCCAGCTCGGCTGCCTCGGCCGGCGGGAAGTAGGCACGGACCTGCACCAGGTATGGCTGGCCGCCGAACTCGGCGACCTCGTCGGTCGGCAGGTTGTCGTAGACGTTGGAGACGTAGAGCAGGAACACCCGACCGCGCAGGAAGCCGAGTGACGTCCGCGGTCGGGTCGCGTCGAGCGACACCGAGCTGACGTGCGCGGCGTGCGGTGCGACGGTTTCCCTGGCCAGGTCGAGGACGTGCTGGGAGTAGTCGCACATGAGGTAGTGCAGTCGGCGGAAGTAGTCCTGACCGTGCGCAGAATCCAGGTCGCGGAACTCGTCCAGGAAAACCTTGGCCTGACTGCCGTTGCCCACCCCGAGCTCAGCAACGTACAGCTGCTCGGGCAGGGCGCCGGCCGAGGTCAGCCCGTCCCAGACGGCAAACAGCTCGGCGACGAGTTCCCTGGCCGCGTCCCGGTTCCGTGCGTCGCTCTCGCCGCCTGGCAGTGCCTGCTCGTACCCGCGGCCGACGGCCTTCTCCCACTGCGCGAGCGCGGTCCAGTAGAGCGTGTTGAAGGCCCAGATACAGCTCTGCGAGCCCGGGCCCCAGTCCTCGAGGAACACCCGGCCCGTGGTGTCGTCGCGCAGGAGGCGGGTCGTCAGCTCCTGCAGCGGCACGGCAGCGCTGCGGCGCACGTCGACCGCGATGTCGAAGCGGTACGCAGGCGGGCTGGCCGGGCGCGGGGGCTCGTCGGCACAGGCGGGCCCAGCCGGGTAGTCCAGCAGCGGGCGTACGTCGACGACGTCACGGAAGTTTTCCTTGTATTGCACCCAGTCGCAGGTCACCCGGACCCGGCCCAGGTCTTCGTAGCCCGCGTCAGCGGCCTCGGCCAGTGCCGTCACTACCGGCGTAACGGCGGCGGTGAAGTCCACCGGGTTCGAGCCGCGCAGCCGGTCGTGCGGCCGGAAGTCAATCAGCATGACCAGCGACCCCCTGGACGCGCGCCAGCGCGGCCCGTGGCCCCACTCCAGCGCGCTCGACGATGTCGGGCACGCCGCGCTCGAAACCGAAGGCCATCACGTGCACGCCCCGTACGCCCGGGATCTCCGCGACCTGCTGGATCGTCTCGACGCACAGGCTGATGCCCTCGGCCTCCACCTTGTCGGCCGGCACGCCGCGCAGCCGCCGCCCAACCTCGTCCGGTACATAGATGCCCGGTACCCCGGTGCTGAGCATCTCGAGCACACGCAGCGATCGGATCGGGCCGACCCCGGCAATCACGGCGCATCGCTGCGGGATGCCGAGCGTCCGTACCTGGGCCATCCAGGCCGCGAACCGCTCGACATCAAACACGTACTGCGTCTGCACGAACTCCGCGCCCGCCGCGACCTTCTTCGCTAGCCGCCTCGCCCGGAACTCGGTCGGCGGCGCGTACGGGTTCTCGACGGTGCCGATTAGCCAGCCGGGCGGGTGCTCGAGCCGGTCGCCGGAGATCAGCGTTCCGTCGCGCAGCGTGCGCGCGGTCCAGGTCAGCTGGACGCCGTCCAGGTCGAAGACGGGCTTCGCCTCCGGGTGGTCGCCGTACCGAGGGTGGTCACCGGTCAGCAGCAGGACGTTCGGGATGCCGAGGGCGGCCGCGCCGAGCAGGTCCGACTGCAGTCCGATGCGGTTGCGATCCCGGCAGGTCAGCTGCATCACGGGCTCGACCCCGGCGGCGCGCGCGAGCACGCTGCCGGCCAGGCTCGACAACTTCACCTTGGCGCCCTGGCAGTCGGTGACGTTCGCGGCATCCACCCAGCCGCGCAGGAAGCCTGCCTTGCGCGTGATGGCGTCCGGGCTGGCATCGCGGGGCGGTCCGAGCTCGGCGGTGACCACGAACCGGCCGGAGGCGATCGCCGCCCTAAGACCGCTCACCGGCGTCGTGCGGTCGGCTAGCGCCGGCTGGCCAGCGGGGACGTGGCCGGCCGGGCCTGCCGTCGTCGGGGTGCTCACTGTCGCGCCCCGGCCCGCGGGCGAGGCAGCAGCGGGGCCGGGTCGCTCGTCGTCGCGGTGGCCCACAGGCCCTCGTCCCGGCCCAGCCAGTAGTTGACCCAGGAGCTGCGTCCCGTCTCGCGCCGGTCGACCGGCCGATGCAGCAGGTCGAGGTCGGCGCCGTGACCGGCCCGCTCGGCCCGCTCGAACGCGATCACCCACACGCAGCGCATCTCGGGGTGTACCTCGCACTGGCCGGTCGGGGACACCCCGCCGCACGGGCCGTTGCGCAGCTCCTTGGGGCAGGTCATCGGGCAGGCGTACCCGGTCGCCGGCAGCGCGCACTGGCCGCACATCTGGCAGCCGAAGATTTCCTGCTTGGCGATCCGCTCACCGACGGTGAACCATCGGCGCAGCAACCGATGCCGCTCGAGCCAGGCGGCCAGCCTGCGGTACGGCTTGCGCGGGGCGACGAGGGCGTGTAGCGCGTAGGCGGAGCGAGCCGGCAGGTGCGGCCGGGTCGGCCGGGGCCCAGCCGCCGGGCTATCGCTCATGCCGCCTCCCGGCAGTTGCCGACTGCGATCGGACGTGCCCACATGCTCGCAGCCGTCGGGGTGGCCGTCGTCGGGCCGCAGGCCAACCCTGACGGGCGTCGGCTTGTGCTGCGCGACAGCGCTCCCGCCGAGCGGCGCATAGCCGCAGGGCGCTGCCCAATGCGCCGGCGCTGCTGGCGCAATCCGGGCAAGGTCACCCCGCCTGGACCACGCTGGGAGACGTGCTTGTGCTGCAGCACAAGCGACGCTCGGTCCCTGCCTGCGCCTCCCATCTGCGCACACTGGCGAGGCTCCTCGAGAAGGCCGGGGCCGGGAGCGGCCGGGAACGGTCCTGGCGGCTGGCCCAGGAGGGCATGTCCGTCGCCGACGGCGACGATCCGGAGGTCGCCAGGTCTGCCGACGCGCTGGAGACGATGCTGACCGAGCGGTTCTGCATCCGGATCCGGGCCGATCGGGTCGCTCGGTCCGCGGGCAGCGCGGACGTTCAGGCGGTCACCGGTATGGTCTGGTCCAACGTCTTCGCGACGGTTGCTGAGCTGCGTCCTACGGCCTGGTCGGCAGCGTGATCGGGTCGGCCCAGACGGCGGCGCGCGGTCTAGGGGCGGCGGGCGCGCAGGAACAGCGAGACGCCGGGCAGAGACCGGACCGGCAGATAGCGCTCCGTCACGATGACCGACGTCAGCACCCCGTTTAGCAGCGGCGGCACCGCACTGAGATCGCTGCCGGTGGACGACCGGCGGCGCATGGCGACGACCGGCCGCAGCAGCACGTTCCAGCTCCACACCTGCTCGACCGTCAGGCCCGCCTTCTGAATGAGGCTGACCAGCGCGGATCGGTCGTACCGGCGAACGTGCCCGACCTCGTCGTCGTGCGCGGACCACAGGGCCATATCGCACGGCACCGCGATCAGCGCCGTGCCGCCCGGTCGCAGCACTCTGGCGATCTCCGCGGCCGCGAGGTAGTCCTCATCGATGTGCTCAAGGATGTCGAACGCCGTAACCAGGCCGCAGGCGCCCGACACCAGGGGCAGGTCCCTGGCGTCGGCCCGGATGGCGCTGATGCCGCGGGCCCTGGCGACGTCGGCGACCGAGTCGGAGTACTCGAGCGCGACCGCCTGCCAGCCGTGCGCCTGCAGGACCCTGGTGTTCCCGCCGCCGGCCGCGCCGATGTCGAGTGCCCGGCCGGTTCCAGATACCCGGCGCAGCTGCCTGGCGAGGATGGCGCGGCGTTCTCGGTACCACCAGTGACTATCCTCAAGCGAGGTGAGCAGCTGGAGCTCGGCCGGATTCATGGCCTCTTTCCTACCGTATTGCTGGCGCTGGCGCGGTCGGCCTGCCGCGATGCCGACTTGGCCGGCGGCCTGGTGGGCGACCCGTGGCGGCCGAGCCGACGTCTTGTCTTAGACAATGCCGGGATGGACTCGTTCCCGCCGCCGTTCGTGCCCGGTCCGCCCAGCGGTCGGGTCTACCGCACGCGCCGGGTCGTTCGCAGCAACGACGTAGCGCCCTCCGGGCGGCTCCGGCTGGACACGCTCGCAAGGTACCTGCAGGCTGCCGCCGAAGACGACCTCGCCGACGCCGGGCTGGCCGAGCCGGTCTTCTGGGTGGTGCGCCGGTGCGAGCTGGCCATCTCGTCGCTGCCGACCGTTGGGGACAGGCTGTCCGTGGTCACCTACTGCTCGGGCACCGGGCCACGCTGGGCCGAGCGGACGACGACGCTGTCGGGGGCGGAGGGGGATGTCGTTCAGGCGCGGGCCGTCTGGGCGGTTGTCTCCAGGGAAGACGGGCGGCCGGCGCCACTGTCGGCCGACTTTCTCCGGGTCTACGGCGAATCGGCGGCCGGCCGGACGGTTTCGGCCCGCCTCTCGCATCCGCGCCCGGACAGCGTCGGCGACCGGCGGGCGTGGCCGCTCCGGGCTGCCGACTTCGACCTGGCCGGGCACGTCAACAACGCCGTGCACTGGGCTGCCGTGGAGGACGAGCTAGCGGTCAGCGGCTGGGTGCCGGCGGCGGCCGAGATGGAGTACCACCGGGCTATCTCGCCCGGCTGCGCTCCGACCCTGGTCACCGACCGGCGCGACCGGGAAGCGGCGATCTGGCTCGTGGATGGCGGATCGCTGCTGGCGTCGGCCCGGCTGGAGCGCTAGCCAGCCGTCCTTGCGCCGTCGATCGGCCGTGGCGACCAGCGCAGGTGGCACGGGCGCGTTGGGAGTGGCGGCACCGGCTGCCGCCGCTGGGCCCCAACATCTTCCCGGCGCCCGGCCGGAT
Organism: Streptosporangiaceae bacterium; assembly: GCA_030040815.1. The sequence goes on along the minus strand of JASHSZ010000648.1, from coordinate 366 downwards.
CGCGCCAGCCGGCGGGCAGGCCGGCTAACCAGCGACCGGCACCCGGCCGTCCGGAGCTAGCGGCATCGAGCGCAGCCGCACGCCGCAGGCGCGGTAGATGGCGTTGGCGATGGCCGGCGCCACCGCCATGATGGGTGCCTCGCCACCGCCGGCTGACCTGTCGCCGGGCCGGTCAAGCAGCACGACCTTGATGTCCGCCGGCACGTCGGGCAGCCGTGGCACCCGGTAGCCGGACATGGACCCGTTCAGGATGCGGCCGCCGGCGAACTCGATACGCTCAAACAGCGCAGGCCCGAGGCCCATCACGACCGCGCCCTCGATCTGGTTGACCAGGCCGTCCGGGTGCACGACTGCGCCGCAGTCGAC
>JASHSZ010000647.1 GCA_030040815.1 Streptosporangiaceae bacterium | reverse complement strand
TCGCACGTCTATGGCCTCATGGTGAGCGTCATGAGCCTGCACGCACCAGAGCCTGGCGTCACGGTGCTGATGCGGTGGTTCGACCCGGCCGGCTGGCTGCAGCTCGCCGAGCAGCACAAGGTCAACGTCAGCCCGCTGGTGCCGTCGATGCTGCAGATGCTGTTCCAGCAGCCGCTCGAGGACTACGACCTGTCCGCGCTCACGCGGCTCAACAGCGGCGCGGCGCCGCTGCCGCTCCAGGTCATCGATGACTTCCGCCGCCGCCTGCCACATGTGGAGATCGCGGAAGGTTACGGCTGCACCGAGTCTGCGGCGATCATCGCGACCACGCCGGTTGGCCGGGCCAGGCCGGGCAGCGTCGGCATGCCGGCCCCCGGCGTGCAGCTACGGATCGAGCGGAAGGATGGCAGCGAGGCTTCGCCGGGCGAGGACGGGGAGATCTGCATCCGCGGCTCCGTGCTCATGTCCGGGTACTGGAACGCCCCCGAGGAGACGGCCGAGGCCATGCGCGGCGGCTACTTCCACACCGGCGACGTCGGCCGCGTCGATGCCGACGGCTACCTCTACATCGTTGACCGGATCAAAGACCTGATCATCCGCGGCGGCTACAACGTCTACCCGCGCGACGTCGAGGACGTGCTCGTCCAGCACCCTGCCGTCGTCGCTGCGGCGGTCGTCGGCAAGCCAGACCCGACCTACGGCGAGGAGGTCGTGGCGTTCGTCCAGCTCGTGCCTGGCAGCAGCGTCAGCCCGGAGGAGCTGGTGGCGCACGCGAAGCAGCACCTGTCCGCGGTGAAGTACCCAAGGGAGATCCGGATCGTCGCCACGATTCCGCTGACCAACGTGCTGAAGACAGACCGAAAGCTGCTGCGGGCGCAACTCGCGACCGAGGCGCAGCCGCCGACCCGCTGAGGCCGGCCGAGCGCCGACACGGCGCAGCCTCGCTCGGCGGTGCCGTGCCGGGAGCGCTTCCGGCCCGGCGCGCTACAGATGGTCGCGCTGGGACGCTCCGGGCCCGGCCATACCCGAGTCGGTAGTGGTGCCCTGACCGTATCTGTCCTCGGCGTAGAGGTCGGGGCTGGCCAGCCTCTCGTCCGCAGCCGAGCCGGTCTGCTGGAACTGGCGACCGTCTGTCAGTGTGCTCCCGCCGTAGCCTGCGCCCACCACCAGCGTGCGGGCCAGGTGATCACCAACGCGCTGGTGGTAGCGCGAGGCCATCATCGTGATCAGCCCGACTAGGCCGAAGAACAACGTATCGACGATGAGCATGACACCGCGGACGAGGTACTGGACCATGCTGGCGGGGCCGCCGCCCTTGCTGATGACCCGGACGCCAAGCAACTGCATTCCGAAGCTCTGACCGTGATGGCTGTTCGGACGCAGCACCCAGTACCAGAGGTAGACCACCAGCGAGATCAGCGTCGCCAGCAGCCAGCCGAAGCCGTGCAGGAACCCGCTACCGCGATCAAGCAGCCAGTACGCGATCGCCGGGATGATACCGACCAGAACGTAGTCGATGATGTACTGAATGACTCGGCGCCCGACCACCCGCGTCTCGTCCTGATGCACCGGGCTGCCCCAGGCGGCTTGGCCGCCCTGATACGAACCGTAAGGGTCATCTGGGTAGCGGCCGCCCTGAGGCACCCCGCCGGGCGGCGAGCCGCCGAACTGCTCTTGCCCCGTTGCATGGCGCTGGCCTGAGGTGCCGGCCCAGTCGCGTGTGCTCGGCTGCGTCCCGCCGCTCCACTGGCCGGGCGCGTCGCGTTCAGGCATGCTGCTGCTCATCTGATCCCCCGATCGACGCCGTCGTGTCGACGCGCGGCCACTCCCCAAGGACCGCCGCTCGGCGTACTCCCGCTTCGTACCCCTGTCACTCTCGGAACACGCCTGGTCGCAAGTGGGTCAGCGCGGCGCTCGGCTCGGCTGCCTCCGCGGGCGCCGGAACCGGCGGTTACGCGCAGCGGGCGGAGGAACACTCTAAGAACGCGGGGCTGGGAGACGAAATCATGCGAGTCAAGCTCGTGGCGGCGGCAGCCGCGGCGTTGGGCGTCAGCCTGGCCACAGTGGCGTGCGGCGCGAGCACCGCGGCCACACCGATGTCAGCTGCCGGTCACGCTATGGCCAAGCGCTCCTCGCCACGAGACGCTCAGGGCAGCCGATCGGTGCTCCTGTCCGCCAGTCGCGCGAGCGCTGGCGGCCTTGCTGCTGCCGCGCGACCACCGGGCGTCTTCGGTCGCCTGTTCGGGACCGGCTGTGCTCAGCTGCCGCGGACCGGGGCCGCTGGCAGCCGGAGAGGTCTGCCGAGCCTGCCGGTCGCGACGGCGATCGCGCAAGTACCTCTGCTGTCAGAGCTGAGCAGGGCGATCACGCTGGCTGGGCTGACCAGGACGCTTAACACGGCGCCCGCACTCACGGTCTTCGCGCCGGATAATGCGGCCTTCCAGGGGCTCGGCTCCGGTAACCTGCACGCGCTGTTTACCACCAGGTCTGACCTGGCCCCCGTGGTGAAGTTCCAGATCGTTGCCGGCCGGGTGCAAGCTGCCGAGCTAGCCCGGCAGCAGGTGCTGACCACGATCGGCGGAACGAAGATCTACCCGGCGCGGGCCGCTCCCAGCTACTTCGTCAACAACGCGTGGATCACGTGCGGCAACCTTCGCACCGCCAACGCGACTGTGTACATCGTGAACCAAGTGGTCATACCGGCTATGTAGCGACCTTTCGCGCCGACTGCGCCCGTGCCGTACCGTGGGCTAGGCACCAGGGAAGGCGCATGAAGCTCAAGCTCGACCTGCACGATATCTATAACCGCGGCCAGGACATCGACCGGGCGCTGCGCGGCATCATCGACGAGGCCGTCCGGACCAAAGCGCCACTGGTCGAGATCATCCCTGGCAAGGGCTCTGGGCAGCTGAAGAAGCGGGTGCTGCGGTTCCTGGAGCAGAAGGAGATCAAAGCGCTCTACCACCGCGTCGAGAAGGACTCCAAGAATCTCGGCCGGGTCTTTGTCCACTTCCGCTGGTAAGCGCTAGCCGCGCGACCAGCCCGCTCTCACTCGAAGCGAGCGCCGGGCCGACCGTTCGTGTTCATTCCTGGCAAAGCTCGCGTTTCACCAGGCTCTTGTCGAGCGGCCAAGGCTACCGAGCGATGCCGCGCCTCTGCGCAGATCCGCCAGCAGCGACCAGGGATTGCGGGGCGCGGCATG
>JASHSZ010000646.1 GCA_030040815.1 Streptosporangiaceae bacterium | reverse complement strand
TGGCCAGGGCGCCGCGCGCGCTGGCCGGGCGGGACAGGTCACCGAGGGCCCGGCGCAGGGCAGGCTGGCTGGCCAGCACGCCGGCCACGGCAAACAGCTCGTTGCCGAGGTCAGCCGCGGCCGCCGGGTCGCTGGTCAGCGGCTCCAGCCGCGCCTCGACCTCGGCCATCGACGCCCTGCTGATGCCTCTCATGACGATGTCCTGGCTCCCGACGTCTGACCCTCACTGGCTTCCAGCTCGGCCAGGAAGCGGTCGACCACTCGGCTCTGCCTGGCCTCGTCGGCGAGTGACTCGCCAACGATTCTGCTGGCCAGCTCCACCGCGAGCGTCCCGACCTCCGCCCGCAGCGACGCGAACGCCTGCTGCCGGTCGGTCTCGATCTGCGCCTGCGCGGCCTGCATGATGCGCGCGGCCTCGGCCTGAGCCTGCTCACGCATCTGCGCGATGATCCGCGCGCCCTCTTCCTTGGACTCCTCGCGCATCCTTGCCGTCTCGTGCCTAGCCTCGGCCAGCTGGGCCCGGTACTGCTCGGCCAGTCGCGCGGCCTCTTTCTCCGCCCGATCGGCGCGCTCGATGCCGCCCTCGATGGCGTCGGTGCGCTCCTGCAGGATCTTGGTGATCCGCGGCAGCAGCACGCGCCACAGCGCGACGAACACGATGAGGAACGCGACGCCGCCCCAGATGACCTCGGTCCAGCTCGGGACCAGGGGGTTCCCGCTCAGCGGGGGGTTCACGACGGCCAGGTAGTGAGTCATGGCGGCTACCTCCGGGGACGGTTACTTGAGGAAGTAGTAGACGGCGATGCCGATGAGGGCGAGCGCCTCGGTCAGCGCGAAGCCGATCCACAGGAAGCCCTGGAGACGACCCTGCGCCTCGGGCTGCCGGGCGACCGACTCGATGAACTTGCCGAAGATGATGCCAATGCCGACGCCGGGGCCGATCGCCGCGAGGCCGTAGGCGAGCGCGCCCAGGTTGATGATGTGGTAGTAGATCGGGTTCCCGGAGGTTCCCGCGCCGCCGCCGGCCGCGACGTAGAGCAGGTGATGCACGTGCATCGCGAGCTGCATTGTTGTGTTTCCTTCTGGTCAGGCCGGCCACGACGCCGGCTTTTTGCCTAAATGGAGGTCTATTCAGTGCGCGGTCTCGTACGCGCCCGAGATATAGAACGCGGTCAGGATGGTGAAGATAAACGCCTGCAGGAGCTGGATCAGCAGCTCCAGGCCGGTCAGCGCGATGAGGAGGAGGAAGGATGCGAACGAGAACACGAGCTGAATCTTGAGGGTCAGCAGGTACCAGGTAGCGAGCGCGAACACCAGCAGCAGCACGTGGCCCGCCAGCATGTTCGCCCAGAGTCGGACCGACAGCGTGAACGGCCGGATGAACACATTGGAGAGGAAGTCGATCGGCGCCAGCAGCGGCAGGATCCACCACGGCGCGCCGGACGGCACCGACAGGTTCTTCAAGTAGCGGAACGGACCCTGCTTCCACATGCCGATGCCCATGTAGAGGACCCACACCATAGCGGTGAGGATGGCCGGGTACTCGTACCGCGACGTCGCAGGGAAGTAGAGGATCGGGATGATGCCGAAGATATTGTTGACCCAGATGAAGAAGAACAGCGCGCTGAGGAATGGCAGCCAGTTGTCGCCCTTCTTACCCAACTGAGGCCGCAGAATCTGGTCCCGGACGAACAGGATGCCGAGTTCGCCGAGGTTCTGGACGCCTTTCGGCACGATCTTCGGCTTCCAGAAGGCTGCCCAGAAAAACGCCAGCACGATGATCGTGCTGATCAGCACCAGCAGCATCGGCTTGTCAAAGTGGAAATTGCCGATGCTGAACAATGGCCGGAAGTAGAAGTCCTGGATCGACGGCGACGGGTAGGGGCAGCCCTCTCCGACGTGGGAGCAGGCATGGGCGGCCTGAACCGCAACTACGTGATTCACCGGGTTACCCCTCCAGGCCGTCGCACGAAAGTCGTCGCGCGCCGCGGCGAACGACGCCGCACCTCAAGGTCAGTCATCATGGCGTAGCTGGTCAGCCACCTCGCTGTCGGGGTGACCGGAACGAAGAACACGGCCGAATCCGGGCAGCTCAGGATCTCGAGGATCTGGTGTACCGGAAGATCACCATGAGCACGGATAGCACGATGCCGAGGATCATGCCGAGCGGGAACAGGATGGAGATCCCGGTCCAGTGTCCGATGAGCCAGCCGAGCCCGCCGTAGAAGACCATGCCTGCGATCATGGAACTGAAGACTCGCCAGCCGTCGTCGGCTGGGCGGGGAGGCTGCTCCGGCGCCGACCCGCCGGGTCCGGTCACGCCCGCCGTCCCGCGCCGACCGGCCGGACGCAGCACCCGCCGCGGGCCGCGATCTGCCGTCCGGGATCCATGTCGCAGCCACGGGTCATCGTTCTCCGTCCGGCTCGACATAGAGCATCTTCGTCCGCCGCCAGGTGATGATCAGGGCAGCCTGGTACACGAGGACAAGGACGATGACGGTCAGGCCGAACGCCAGCCCGCTGAACGCGGTGGCGTTCTGGAGGCTGCTGATTAGCACCAGCAGAGCCAGGACCTTGACGAAGTACATGGCCGTGCCGGCACCCACCATTGCCTGCGGGCTGACCCTGGCTCCCAAGGCAAACGCCAGCGCGGTGAGACCGAAGAAGGCAGCGACCACCGCGACGGCGATCGCGGCACCGAGCACACCCTTGACGCCGGCCGTTACGCTGATCGCGAGCATGACGACGGCCGCCGCGGCCGTCACGAGTGCGGATCGCCGCGCCATCGGGGCGATATTCGCCAGCATTGCCTGGGCTACTCCGGGTGGTCTTCAGACCGCTGGCTCAATCCAGCGGAATCGACGTCCTTGGGTCCCACTGTGCCGGTCAAGTTACGTCGTCGAGCCATCTGGCCACGTGAGCGCAACGTATCATGGCCGGTCTCCCAGCCTGTTACTGGGTGCTCGTGAAAGATATCACAAGCTCTCTGGCGAGGCCGTGCACGACGTCACCTACCGTGACGAATGTTCGCGCCACACAAACACAACAGCAGGTCAGATGGCACACGCGAATGGTAGAGCGAAAGCCAAGGAATAGTCACTACAACGTAACGAAGCCGCAGCCGAGTAGCCTCACGACTCGCGGCTGCGGCCGGATTCGGGCAGGCTGCCGGCGGTCGGCCGGAACCAGCCCCAGTCGCTGTCGCTGACCGCGGGCGGTACGGCGCCCGCGGCCGAGAGGCCGCCGCCATCCCCCGGCACGAAGTCCGCGGGCCGTGCGCCAGCTGCCGACTCGCCGTCGCCGCGGCT
>JASHSZ010000645.1 GCA_030040815.1 Streptosporangiaceae bacterium | reverse complement strand
GGAGGAATTCGAGATCGAGCGCATCCCGATCAGCGGCGACGAGCGAGTACCCGGCAACATCTCCGAGGGCGTGCAGGAGATCGTGCTGCATGAGGAGCGTGCCGTCCTGCGCAAGGAGCTGGTGCCGGTGGAGCGCGTGCGGCTGCGCACCAAGCAGGTCGAACAGGACAGCACGGTGCGCGACGAGATACGCCGGGAGCGCATCGAGGTCGAGCCTGACCAGCAGTTCGCCAGCAACCGGCCCGGTGACGTCGGCCGGGGACAGCGATAGCACCGTAGGACGCCAGCTGGGTCCCCGGCTTCGCCGGGGACCCTCTTGGCGTCCTAGCTGTCCTGGCTAGGCCGCCCGCCTCCGTGAGGCTAGCCGGGCGGGCCGCCATGCTGGCCGGGTGCTGCTGGCAGGCGGATAATCTCGTGGCATGCCGACGCATCCGCGCAGCGTCCCGCTGAGCTTCATCCCGAGCCCGCCGATCAACGGGTTCCACCTGGGGCCGCTCGACATCCACTTCTACGGCCTGATGTACGTGGTCGGCATCGCGCTCGCCATCTACATCACCCGGCGCCGCTGGCAGGCCCTGGGCGGCAACCCCGACCTGGTCTACGACGTTGCCATCTGGGTCGTGCCCGCCGGCATCATCGGCGCCCGGCTCTACTTTGACGTGACCACCCCGGCCCAGATGCCGGACGTGTGGTACGGATTCCTCGCGATCTGGGATGGCGGTCTCGGGATCTGGGGCGGAATCGCGGCCGGAGCGCTGGTCGGCGTGTGGCGGGTCCGGCGAGCCGGGGCGAGCGCCGGCTTGTTCGCCAACGCGATCGCGCCTGCGCTGCTGGTGGCGCAGGCGATCGGCCGCATCGGCAACTACTTCAACCAGGAGCTATTCGGCAAGCCGAGCGGGCTGCCCTGGGCGCTCAAGATCTCAATGGCGGCGCGGCTGACCCAGCACATCCCGGCGGCCGATCTGAAGTACAGCACGTTCCAGCCCTCGTTCCTGTACGAGCTGATCTTCGACCTGGCCTGGGCCGCGGCCCTGGTCTGGCTCGGCCACCACCGCCGGATCCGGCCGTGGGGCCTGTTTGCCCTGTACGTGGCCGGCTACTCGGGTTACCGGATCTTCGAGGAGACCATCCGGATCGACTACTCGCAGTATTTCCTGGGCCTGCGGCTGAACCTCTTCGTCGCGGTCGCCATGACGGTGGTCGGGCTCGTCTGGTTCGCCTTCGCGCAGCGTGCGCCTGAGCTGCCCGCCGGGACGGGCGTGCGCAGCCCGTCGGGCGACGGGTCGGCAGGGGCGGCGCTCGCGGAGGAGGCGGAGGATCTTCCGGCCGAGTCAGCAGTGCCGGAGCCCGGTGGCGCCACCGCGACCGCGACCAGCGGGCAGGCAACCGGCGACAGTCAGCGAGCGGCCGCAGGCTCGGCTGAGCGGGACAGCTTACCGGCAGGCGCCGGGCGCGACGGCAGCGGCAGCGGTCAGGATGCGCTGGGATCATGATCACTGACAGCCCGATCGCGGTCTTCATCGAACCCGGCTATAAGTGGGTGTTCGCGTCGGCTCTCGAGTGGCCCGGCTGGGCCCGGCGTGGCCGCACCGAGGATCTCGCGGTCCAGGCGCTGCAGGACTATCTGCCCCGGTACGCGGCGATCGTGACGGCCGCCGGCCTGGAACCGGTCACCGGCGTCCTTACGGTCACGGAGCGGCACCGGGAGCCGGGTTCCAGCGCTGACTTTGGCAGCCTGCACGAGATCGCCGCGAGCGAGCGCCGGGCGCTGCTGCCCGAGGCGGGCAGCCGCCTCGCTGCGCTGCTCGAGGCGGCGTGGGCTGCGTTCGACGAGGTGTCCGGCACCGCACCAGACCACCTCAAGAAGGGGCCGCGCGGCGGTGGCCGGGACACATCGCAGATCGTGGCGCACGTGCGCGAGGCAGAGGCGATGTACGCCCACAAGATGGGCCTGCCCAGGGACAAGGCGGCGGTGGACGACCCGGTCGCCGCTTTGCGCGCCCGGATTGCCGCCGCGCTGCGCGACGCGGTGAGCATGGCCGCGTCGCAGAACAGCTGGCCGCTGCGGTACGCCGCGCGTCGCATCGGCTGGCACGTCCTCGATCACCTGTGGGAGATCGATGACAAGAGTGAGTGACACCCGGCAGCGGGCGATGCCGGAGTGGGGCCGCTTCTGCTAGCCTGCAGGTATGCAGCGCGCAGCACTCACGACGACGCCGGAGTTCGTCCCGGCCTGCTGATAGCTGTCGTGAGTGCAGAGCCCCGGGGCGAGTGCCCCGGGGCTCTTAAAGTGTCCGCGGTCGCTCGCCCGCCTCACCCAGCGAGGAGACCGCCGTGCAGGACCACCGCAAGCTCGGCCGCGAGCTTGGCATCTTTGATACCGACCCGCTCATCGGCGCCGGCCTGCCGTACTGGCTGCCAGGCGGCGCCGCGATCCGGCACGCGCTGGAGGAGTACATCAGGGAGCTGGAGCGCCGGGCGGGCTATCGGCATGTGTACTCCCCGGTGCTCGGCAGGCGCGAGCTCTACGAGATGTCCGGGCACTGGGAGCACTACCGCGACGGCATGTATCCGCCGATGGCCGTCGGCAGCGGGACCGGGGCCGTCGAGCAGGTCGTGTTGCGCCCGAGCCTGTGCCCGCATCACGCGGTGATGTACCGGTCGCGCTCCCACAGCTACCGGGAGCTGCCGCTGCGGCTCGCCGAGCTGGGCGGCCAGTACCGGTCCGAGCTGTCCGGGGTGCTGGGCGGCCTGAGCAGGGTGCGAGCGATGCAGCTCAACGACGCGCACATCTTCTGCACCCCCGAACAGGTGGCAGCCGAGGCTGCGGCCACGCTCGCCATGATCAGGCAGGCACACCTGGCGCTCGGCATTGAGCCATCCCGCTACCGCCTCTCGCTAGCCAGTCCGGTGGCGAAATATGTCGGCAGCCCCGATATGTGGCGCCGCGCCACCGCGATCCTGCAGGACGTGCTCGCCAACGTCGGCATCGACTACGAGGCCGAGGAGGGCGAGGCCGCGTTCTACGGCCCCAAGATCGACGTGCAGGTCGCCGACAGCGCCGAGCGTGAGGCCAGCATCGCCACCATCCAGGTCGACTTTTACCAGCCCGACCGCTTCGGGCTCGGCTACATCGGCGTCGACGCCAGCCGACACCGTCCGGTGATGATCCACCGCAGCGTCATCGGGACCGCCGAGCGGATGGTCGCGCATCTGCTTGAGGTACACGGCGGCGCGTTCCCGCCGTGGCTAGCTCCCGTCCAGCTCGTAGCACTGCCCGTCACCGACGAGCAGGCGCCACAGGCCGA
>JASHSZ010000644.1 GCA_030040815.1 Streptosporangiaceae bacterium | reverse complement strand
TGCGGCAGTACTCGACGAAGCCGTCGCCGTCGGCGTCGCCGTGGGCTTCGATCCACTCCAGGGCCCGGTCGGCGTGCGGCAGTAGCGCGGCTATCGCGTTGTCCTTGCCGCCCCAGCGCTGCAGTTCGCCCAGCAGCATGACGAACAGCGGCGAGGCATCGGCGCTGCCGAAGTAAGCCGCGCGGCCGCCCAGGGCGAACGACGCCGCGGGCCCGAACCGGACCTCGTGCAGGATCTTGCCGGGCTCCTCTTCCGCCGCCGGGTCGAAGCCATTGCCCTGCCACGCCGCGAGGGTACGCAGCGTGCCGAGCGCAAGTGCCGGGTCCCAGGGCAGCAGCATCCAGGCCGTCAGCAGCGAGTCGCGGCCGAACAGCGCCATGAACCACGGAGCGCCCGCGGCTACCGCCGGCCACTGTGGGTGCTCGGGATCGACGATGCGCAGCGCGCCGAGGTCCTCGACGGTGCGGCTGAGCAGCTCGGCCAGGTTCCGGTCCGGCGTGCGGACCTGCGGACCGCGCTGCCGCCACTTGCGCAGCCGCTTGGCAGGCCGCGTCCGCTCGATGGTTTTCCCGCGCGGATGCCTGAGCTGCATGACAACGCCGTCGTCGACGGGTACCGCCTCGACGGTGACGGTCTGCTCGGAATGGCGTGGCACCGACAGCCGCCACTCCAGCCCGCCGCTGTCACTGACCGACGGGTTATGGTCCCCGGTGATCCGCAGTTCCTGGCGACGCTCCCGGCGACCGCTCGTGATCACCAGTCCAGAGCCGTCCATCACGACGGCGGCCGCAGGCCTGGGCCTGGACTGGCCCTTGACCTCGAACAGGTCGGCAAAGTCCGCCTCGGCGACCAGCGAGAGCCGGAACCGCCTGGCCCTGGCCGAGGTGTTCCGCAGCGTGATGTCCTCGCGCATGCCGTCGCCGACATAGCGGCGGCGGACGACCAGGAGCGTGCTGTCCGCCTTCCCGGCCGGCGGCGGCATCCTGCCCAGGAACGACGCCCCGAACGGCTCGGGCTGCTGGACCGACAACGGCTGCGGCTCGATGCCGTCCACGGTCAGCTCCCAGCGGGACAGCATCCGCGTATCGCGCACGAACAGGCCCTGCGACCGGCCGGGCACCACGTCGCCGCTGCGCTCGCTGATGCAGAAGGTCGAGCCTTCGATCAGCGTCACCGGGCTGCACGCGCCCTGGCCCGACGGCAACTCCGGAGCAACAAACTGCTCGCTCATCTCCTGGCCTCGGGTAGCTCCGGACAGGCCTGGGACGCGCGACTGCGCGCGGCCGTCAGGCCGCGCGCAGTCAACTCATGCGTGCTATGCGATGACGAGCCGGCGGTCGGCCGGCGGGACAGTGTGCAGGAAGCCGCCCTCGCTCTCGAGCAGCCGCAGGTAGAGCCGGTCGTGGTCGCGCGCCATCCGGTGCAGCGAGAACCGCCGCTCGGCTGACTCGCGGCACTGGTCACGGTCGATCCCCCCGACCCTGTCGATCGCGCTGATCATCTCTGCCTCGTCGCGGCAGAGATACCCTGTCCTGCCCGAATCTATGATTTCGCCGGCAGCACCGTTGTTGAAGGCAAGCACGGGCGTGGCGCACGCCAGCGCCTCAGCCATCACCAGGCCGAATGGCTCGCACCAGGTGATCGGGTTGAGCAGGGCGTCGGCATGGCGCAGCAGCTCGATTCGCTCGCGTTGCGGGATCTCTGACGGCACCTCGTCACCGGCGTCCAGCAGCGGCCGGACCTCCTGCTCGAAGTAGGCGATCTCCGCCTCCTCCCGCATCTTGGTCGACAGCACGAGCCTCCGGCCCGCCTGCTTCGCGACCCGGACGGCGTGGTGGACGCCCTTGTCCGCCGACATCCGGCCGATGAACATGAGGTAGCCGCCCCCGCCAGGGCCGGGCTTGTAGAGGTCGAGATCGATGCCGTGATGAATCACCCCGGCGATCGGGACCACTCCGCCGTTCAGGCGGGCCTGCCTGGCCTGCGAGTGCGAGATCGCGGCCACGGATGCGTGCTTGGCGACCTCCTGCAGCACCGGCACCGTCTCCCGGCTGAACGGGCCGTGGTTGGTGGTGACCACCGGCGGCCTGCGCATCCCGCGCAGACCGCAGATCACCGGGCCGAGGAACGTGTGGTCGTGGATGATGTCCACGTCCGCGAGCGACTTGTACGCCGCCAGCACGTGCGCCGTCTCCTGGATGACGCAGCCGATGGGCGCCTGGGGTTGCGGGTACAGAAAGTCGATCGGGACCGGGCATTCGGACTCGCCCACTGTGAACAGCCGGACCTCGTGGCCGAGGTCCAACAGACCCCGGGCGAGGTTGTCGATGACGACCTCGGTCCCCCCATAAGCCGGTGGTGGCACTGGTACCCAAGGCGGGGCAATCAGGCCGATCCGCATCTGTACTGCCTCCTCGTGTCGAGCCGCGTGACCATCACGCGCTCCGCGGGTCCGGCAGAAAAACGCCGAAACCCGCGGCTCGGGCACGCTTCGGCCGGTTACGCACCGACTGCGCGGAGAGCCGGACGGCTCGCCACGCAGCGGCATCGGCACACGGCCGCACGGGAACAGCTATACGGTTGTCGCTGGTTCGGCTCCCGTACGCCTGCGCACCCGCGGGGAAGTGCCAGACGCTTTACGGACGGACCAATTACCGTGCGTTTAGAGCCTATAACTGAATGCATTCTTCCCGGTGGAAAGGAGTGGCAAACTTCTGGGCGCCCCAAGATGATCACTGTCTGGGGGCAGCACGGCGGCCGCCGACAGACACTTTCCGCCCTGCCGGGTGCATAGCGGGGATTTGTCCCGTGACTGAACCCGCCCCCGACGCGAAAGACGTCCAGGTTGCCCGGTAAGTCCACCACACGTGCTTTTCTCAGGACTAGTCGTCTTATCCGGAATTCAAGCTAATTCTCCTGGCGTGTCGCCATCGCTGTAGGGGCCGAGGGCCGACCGGCCGCGGCGACCGGAACCATTCCGATCGGTGATTGACAACCGCATATCCCGCATTCCCTAGTCGCAAGCTTTACCGGAATGCGCCTCCGGATAAGGTAGCGTATTTATGAAGTCCTAGATTTGCCCCGCGAAGGCACCAGAAATCCCGCAGCGCACGTTTGTCAGCCCGTACGATTTCGCTGCAGCTGAGATCCGAAAGCCTGACCGAGCCGAAGGGGATGCGGTGATCCTGCGCAGGATGTACTCGGTTCCCGAGCACATCACCATGGCCGGCCTCGGGGCCGGCCTGGTCGGGTCCGTCTACCCGATTATCACGGCGCACGGCTGGCCGGGCATCCCCTGTCCGCTCCGGACACTCACTGGCGTACCGTGCCCATTTTGCGGCCTTACGACCGCTACGGTCGCGCTCACGCACGGCGAGTGGGCGACGGCGGCCAGCACGAGCCCGCTTGCCTACCTCGTCGCCGCGCTCGTCGTCGGCACCACCCCGCTGCTGCTGGCGCGGCTGGCGGGGGTGGCCTCGACACCGCGGCGCTGGTCGGAGCGGGCTCGTCGCCGCACTCGCAACGTCGTGTTCGTGATCGTCGCCATGAGCTGGGTCTTTCAGCTGCATCGGTACGGCTTCCTGTAGTTCATCCCGTCAGCCCGAGCAACAGCTACCAGTACAGAAAGGCCTATTCATGGCAGATCCATACACCCCCTACGCACCGACCATCACGTATGCCAACTGGGGTCAGCGCGTCATCGGCCTTCTCATCGACGATGCCCCCGTCATCGTCGTCATCATCATCCTGTCAAGAATCTCCACTGCGCTGTTTGCCATCGGCTGGCTGCTGTCGCTCGGCTGGAGCATCTACAACCGTTGGTACCTCGGCGGCACCACCGGCCAGTCGATCGGCAGGAAGGTGATGAATATCCGCCTCGTCAGCGAGGAGACCGGCCAGCCTATCGGCATGCTCATGGCGTTTGTGCGCGACATCTGCCACATCGTTGACTCGATCATCTGCTACGTCGGCTGGCTGTTCCCGCTCTGGGATGCCAAGCGGCAGACGCTCGCGGACAAGATCGTGAGGACCGTGGTGGTCCCCGCGTAGAGCCCGGCCACCAGGCGACGGCCACGCTGGCATAGGCGCCGGCGTGGCCGTTTTGTCTTGCTCGCGAGGACCGGAACGGCGCGTCGCGGACCAGTCAGGCTCGTCGCAGCCCGCCCGGAATAACCTGGGCAGGTAGTTAGTTAGCAGCAAGCAAATACCTGTTGGTTGGGCTGCGGATCGCTGGCCGCTCGGTGCACGCGGCGCGCCCGCTCGTGGAGGTTGTACATGCCGCTGGACTTGCTGCGGACATCTGCCAGGGAGCCGGCCGCCGCTCCGTCCGGCGGCGCGCTTGCCGGCGTCCATTACAAGTGGATCGCGCTATCGAACACCACCCTCGGCATGCTCATGGCCACCATCAACAGTTCGGTGATGCTGATCGCGCTGCCGGACATCTTCCGGGGTATCGGCGTGAACCCGCTGCAGCCGGGTGACACTGGGCTGCTGCTCTGGCTGATGATGGGGTACCTCGTCGTCACCGGCGTGCTGGTGGTCAGCTTCGGCCGGCTGGGTGACATGTTCGGCCGGGTGCGGATGTTCAACCTCGGCTTCGCGGTGTTCGCGGCCTTCTCCATTCTGCTGTCGCTGACCTGGCTGCAGGGCACGGCCGCGGCGTGGTGGCTCATCTGCATGCGGGTCATGCAGGGCGTCGGCGGCGCGATGCTGATGGCGAACTCGAGCGCGATCCTGACCGACGCCTTCCCGCCGAACGAGCGCGGGCTCGCCCTCGGGCTGAACCAGGTCGCCGGCATCGCGGGCTCGTTCATCGGGCTTGTGCTCGGCGGTGTGCTCGGCCCGCTCAGCTGGCGATACGTTTTCCTGGTCTCGGTCCCGTTCGGCGTGCTCGGCACCATCTGGTCGTATCTGAAGCTGGAAGAGCGGGGCATCCGCCAGCCGGCCAGGCTCGACTGGACGGGCAATCTCACCTTCGCGGCCGGCCTCATCGCGATCCTGGTCGGCATCACCTACGGCATCCAGCCTTACGGCGGGCACACCATGGGCTGGACGAGCCCGCTCGTGCTGAGCCTCATCCTCGGCGGGCTGGCGGTCCTCGGGGCGTTCTGCTTCATCGAGACCAGGGTCGCCGAGCCCATGTTCCACCTCAGGCTGTTCCGGATCCGCCCGTTCACGGCAGGCAACGTGGCCAGCCTGCTGTCCGGCCTCGGCCGTGGCGGGCTGATGTTCACGCTGATTATCTGGCTGCAGGGCATCTACCTGCCGATCCACGGCTACGGGTTCAGCCAGACGCCGCTGTGGGCGGGCATCGCCATGCTGCCCCTGACCGTCGGCTTCCTCGCCGCCGGCCCGGTGTCGGGCTGGCTGTCCGACCGGTTTGGCGCCCGACCGTTCGCGACCGGCGGCATGGTCCTGGCGGCCGCCTCGTTCGTCCTGCTCGAACTGCTGCCGATCGACGTCGCCTACTGGCAGTTTGCCGTGATCCTGCTGCTCAACGGCATCGGCATGGGCCTGTTCGCGTCACCCAACCGGGCCGGGATCATGAACAGCCTGCCGCCAGAGCGGCGCGGCGTCGGGGCTGGCATGAGCGCGACGTTCCAGAACTCGGCCATGGTGCTGTCCATCGGCATTTTCTTCACGCTGATCATCCTGGGCCTGGCCGCGTCGCTGCCATCGGCGCTCAGCCACGGGCTGACTGCGCAGGGCCTGCCGCGCGCCGACGCCGCGCGCATCGCGGCGCTGCCACCGGTTTCGATCATGTTCGCCGCGCTGCTCGGCTACAACCCGGTGCGGACGCTGCTAGGACCCGCGATCAGCAAGCTGCCGGCCAGCCACGCTGCCTACCTGACCGGGCACACCTTCTTCCCGTCGCTCATCTCCGGGCCGTTCCAGCATGGCCTGTCGATCGCGTTCGGCTTCGCGATTGCGGCCTGCCTGGTCGCCGCGGCGGCGTCACTGCTGCGCGGCGGCCAGTACGTGCACGACGTGCACGCCGAGAGCGCCGTGCGACCGCAGCGCGAGCTGCAGGCGGTCGCGCCGGGACGCAGCCTGCGATCGGCGGACCTCGAGACGTCCGAGGCCTGAGACAGCGGGCCGACTCCAGTGAGCGCGGCGCTCGAGTCGTGGCTGGATACTTACGTCTGTGTCAACGACCGGGCGGGACCTGCCGGCTATCGGGCACCCGGCCCTGGCGCGATTCCGGCAGGGCACCAGGCCAGCAACCCGGCGGCCGCCCGCGAAGATGGTCCCGCAGGCCGGGACGATCGGCCCTGACGGAGTGTGGAACGGCACGGCGTTGGATAGGCGTAGGTCGAGTACGAAGGTGAGGCAGTCCCCATGACCACTCCGGGCAGCAACCCCGCGCCGCACGTGGTCGTCGGCGTGGATGGCTCGGCGGAATCCATCGAAGCGCTGCGGTGGGCGGCCAGCTACGCCGCCGCGACCGCGGCGACCATCAGCGCCGTGCACGCGTGGCACAATCCGCCGACGGGACCAGTGCCCGCCGGCAGGCCGCCCCAGCCGATTACCGACGAGGTCCGGGCGAAGGTGCAGGAAATCCTTGACTCGGCGCTAACCCAGGTGTTCGGCACGACCACGCCGGAGCGGGTCGGAACGAAGGTCGCCTATGGTCACCCGGCCATGGTGCTCGTTAATGAGTCGGCGGGAGCCGACCTCCTGGTGGTGGGTCACCGGGGCCAAGGTGCGTTCCACGGCATGCTGCTCGGCTCGGTCAGCATTCACTGTGTGACCGCGGCCCCGTGCTCGGTCGTCGTCGTAAGGGGGAAGTCATGACAGCGGTCATCGGGCGCGGCGCGCTGACCAGCGAGCAGGCCGAGATACTCGACCGGTACTGGCGCGCGGCAAACTACCTGTCCGTCGGCCAGATCTACCTGATGGACAATCCGTTGCTGACCCGGCCGCTGGCACCTGCGGACATCAAGCCGCGCCTGCTCGGACACTGGGGCACCACGCCGGGCCTGAACTTCATCTGGGC
>JASHSZ010000643.1 GCA_030040815.1 Streptosporangiaceae bacterium | reverse complement strand
GTCGTCGGCATGGTGAACCTGGCCGTGTTCGAGCGAATGCCGCAGCCGGGACGGGCGCCGAGCCGGTGGGGATACTTGGCGAACGCGTTCGTGCTGGCCGATTACCGCAATCGGGGCATCGGCGAACGGCTGCTGGACGCGCTGCTGAGCTACGCCGACGAGCACGACTGTGCCCGCGTCGTGCTCAACCCGAGCCTGCGCTCGATGCCGCTGTATCAGCGGGTCGGCTTCCAGCCCGCCAGCTCGCTGCTCGTCCGCACGCCGGATGGCTACGGCTGACGCACGTCGGCGCTCCGGCCCCCTTAGCCGCCGAGGCGGTCCAGAAGGCGTTCGATCGCCGTGGCCGCCTGATCGCGCGCGACCGCCGTGCTTGGTGGCACGATGCCACTAGCTGTGACCACCGTCTGGGTGTCTTCGGTGAGCCTGCCGATTGTCCGGCCGACGAAACCGCACGGAGCGGGCACGATCGTGAGCACCGGCAGCGTCAGCGTGGCGAGCTGATCTAGCCACTCTCCCCGGTCACGCTGACGCTTCCACTGCACATCGTCGGCCGGCTTCCACCCAGCCGCCTCAGCGGCCTCGAAGGCGATCAGTTCGGCTCTCGCTTCGGCGGCGTGGTCGGCGGCCATGCGCACGACAAGTTCCAGTTCGTCGGGTGGTACACCGGCTGGCGTCGTCTGCCGGATGGCCTGCACAAGGAGTTCGCTCCACTCGTCCGGCGGCGCGTCGTGCAGCTCGCTGATGAGGGTCTCATACGGCCGCAGCGCGTCACTGCGATAAGGCGTGGTCGGGCGATCGACGTCTTCCGGCATTCGGTTCAGCGGGATAGCCGGCTCGACGAGGACCAGGGCCCTGGCCAGGCCAGCTGCAGCGAGCGCGACCGCGAAGGGGGTGCTCCGGCCGGCCGCGACCACGACGTCCCAGCCTGCTGGAGCCTCGTTGCCGGCCAGCGGAGCCACCGCGGCGAGGTCGGCCGACCCCGGCGAGCTGATCAGCTGGTCGAGGTGGCTCACGGCCGCCCGCTGGGCGAGCCGGTCCGGGATGCCGGCCCACATGCGGTAGTCAGTCAGCTGATCAGGAATGAACAGAACCTGCTGCATGGGCGGTACCTCAGCGCGAGGCCGGATCGTGCACCCCGGCACCATACCGCGGGTGGTACGCGCTGTGGCAGCAGTAGCTGGCCCCGTCGTCGTGCCCGCCGGGCGGCGTGAGTTGTCTGCCACCTGCGGATCGAGCGGATTACGCTACCTATGAGTCCAGACGGCCGTCGAGGCTGGGAGACGCTATGAGCGCGGACCAAGAGAACGAGCGGGCGGGCGGCATTCCAACCGGCATCGACACGTCGGTGGCACATCCCTCCCGCGTATACGACTACTGGCTTGGCGGCAAGGACAACTTCGCAGCGGACCGGGAGGCTGCCGAGCGCATCATCGCCGTCCGGCCGACCATCATCAGGGACATCAGATCCAACCGCGAGTTCCTGCACCGCACGGTCGCCTACCTGGCGCAGGACATGGGGATACGGCAGTTCCTGGATATCGGGACGGGCATCCCGACCAGCCCCAACGTGCACGAGATCGCGCAGGAGGCCAACCCGGCTGCGCGCGTCGTGTACGTGGACAACGACCCCATCGTGCTGGTGCACGCGCGCGCTCTGCTGACCAGCGGCCCTGAGGGCAAGACCGACTACATCGAGGGCGACCTGCGCAAGCCGGATGACATCCTCGAGCGGGCGAGGAAGACACTTGACTTCACCGATCCGGTGGCCGTGATCCTGCTCGGCGTCCTGCACCTCGTGTCAAATGCAGAGCAGCCGCACGAGATCGCTCGCACGCTGATGGCTGCGATGAGCGCCGGAAGCTATCTGGTCGTCGGGCATCCCGCGAGCGACGTGCAGGCCGATCTGGTTGCGGAGTCGGCCCGGCAGTACAACGCACATGTCTCGACCGCGCAGACCCGGCGGAGCTTCGCCGAGGTCGCTCGCTTCTTCGACGGCCTGGAACTGGTCGAGCCTGGCGTGGTGCAAGAGCATCGCTGGCGGCCTGTCCCGGGGGGCGACGTCATGGGCTACGAGACACCCGGCTGGGGCGGGGTCGCCCGCAAACCTTAACGGCGCCATTCGGAACGAGCCGGGTCGCTGCCTCGCTATGGCGTCGCGGGCTGCTGCGTCGCGGCCTGCTCGTCGTCGGTGATGTCCTCTAGCAGTTTGGCGAAGAGGCGCTCGACCCGTGGATCGGCGACCTTCTGCTCGGCCAGGTAGTCGCTGAACAGCTGCAGCGGCGTCCGGCCGACCCGGCTCGGCCTGGCCCCGTCGCCGTGACCGCCGGGCCGCGGCCGGTGTGCCTCGTCCAGCTGGACCTCGAGCGCGTTGGGCAGCTTCTCCCGTATCAGGTCGCCGAGCCCGGCCCGGGCCGGCTCGGCCAGCACGACCCGCAGGTAGGCGTCACCCGCCTGCTCACCCTCGGCGATGACCTGGTCGAGCGGGCCGCGCAGGGTGCGAAGCGTGCGCCCGCCGTCGATCGCGACCCGCCGGGCGTCCGCGCGGATGTCCGGCGCCGCGGTCACTACCAGCACGCCAGGCTCGTTGCTCTCCTCGCCGAAATCGACCGCGAGCGGCGAGCCGGAGTAAAACGCCGGGCACGGCGCCGGGATCTCCTGCTGGCGGTGCAGATGGCCGAGCGCAGCGTAGTGCGCGGCCGCGGGGAAAACGCTCGGCGAGACCTCGTACTCGAAGGAGGTCTGCACATCCCGTTCGCCGCCGCCGCGGCGGGCGCCGAGCAGTGTCGCGTGCGCCATGACGATGTTGACGCTGTCGCCGCGGAACTGGGCGGTGAGCACCTCGATCATGGCAGCGACCCGGCGTGCATAGTCGAGGGCGTGCTGCGCGTTCTCGTGCAGCAGCAGCTCGGCGGCGCGGACCGCGTACCGCTGGGACAGGAATGGCAGCGCGGCGACCGTCGCGTGCTCCCCGCCGCGGGTGGCGAGGTGCACCACCCCGCCGCCCTCTGGCGGCCTGGGCAAGCCCACGACGTGCAGACCAAGCTGGCCGAGGGCCGGCCGGTAGACGCTGTCCAGCAAGGCGGCGTTGTCGTGGTTCCCTGCGATGGCGACGACCTGGCGGCCGTCTTCGCGGAGGGCCAGTAGCGTGCGCATGACAAGGCCCTGCGCCCGCGGGCTCGGCGTCGGAGTCTCGAACAGGTCGCCGGCGATCAGGACGAGGTCGACGTCCGCCGCCCGCGCCGCGCCGACGATGCTGCGCAGCGCCGCCTCGTGCTCCTCGGACCGGTCGCGGCCCTTGAGCACCTTGCCGACGTGCCAGTCGCTGGTGTGCAGGATCTTCATGCCAGCAGCAACTCTAAGGCCGCGCGCGATCCTGGGTTGGGTGCTCGGGAGCGACCGCGTCGAGCAGGCGGCGCAGCCTCCGCTGATCGGCCTCGCCGAGACCGCTGACTGCGTCGCGCGCCATCCGCTCGGCGCCGGCCGTGGCAGCAGCGAGCTGCTCCCGCCCGGTGTCCGTCAGGTGCACCAGAGTGACCCGGCGGTCCGCCGGATGCGCACGGCGGGCTACGAGGCCCCTGGCCTCGAGGCCGTCGATCATGTCGGTGACCGTGCGCGGCGACACGTGCAGGACGTCGCTGATCTCCCGCATCGAGCGGTCGGAATTTTCTAGCCCCCGCATGAGCTTGAACCCCTGGAGGGAGAGGCCTCGCTCGCGCAGCCTGGCGTCTGCAGCGTTGCGGACCCGGTGGGCGGCATACAGCAGCGCATCGACCACGTCATGACCGGTATTGGGTTTCAGCACGCCGGTCAACCGCTCACCTCCTGACGTGCCGCGGTTGCGGGCTGGTTTTCTCTCTCGGCTAGTTAGTGAGTATACTCATTATCTGGATGCTCTGGATCGTCGCGGGAACGGGAACTCAGTGCAGGCACGCATCAGCCAGAAGGTAGCGGTCAGCGTCGTCTTTGTCGCGGCCATGTTCATGACGATCATGGACGCGACGATCGTCAACGTGGCGCTGCCAACCATCGGCCATGACTTCGGGGTCAGCCCGACCTCGGTCGACAGCATCGCGATCGGCTTCCTGGTCAGCCTCGCCGTATTCATCCCGGCATCCGGCTGGCTCGGCGACCGGTTCGGCGGCAAACGCGTGCTGCTGGTGGCGATCGTGCTGTTCACGCTGGCCTCGGCGCTGTGCGGTCTCGCCACGAGCCTGGGCGAGCTGGTCACGTTCCGCGTGCTCCAGGGCGTCGGCGGCGGCATGCTCACCCCGGTCGGCATGGCCATGCTGATGCGCGTCTTCCCGCCCGCCGAGCGAGTGCGTGCCGCGGCGATCCTCACCGTGCCGACCACCTTCGCTCCCGCGCTCGGTCCGCTGCTCGGCGGGCTGCTGGTGACCGACGCTTCATGGCGCTGGGTGTTCTACGTGAACGTGCCGATCGGCGTGGCGGCGCTCATCTTCGGCGCGCTGTTCCTCCGCCAGGTGGAGCAGGATCACCCAGGCCGGTTCGACCTGCGCGGGTTCTTGCTCTCAGGCCTTGGCCTTGGGCTCGCCATGTATGGGGTGTCGGAGGGGCCCAACAAGGGCTGGCACTCTCCTGACGTCCTCGCCACAATCGCAGCGGGCGCGGTCCTGCTCGTCGCCATGGCAATTGTCGAGCTGCGGACGGCTGAGCCGATGGTGGACCTGCGTCTGCTGAAGAACCGGCTGTTCGGCGCCAGCAACGGCGTCATGGTGCTGGCCTCGATCGCCTTCCTCGGCGTGCTCTACGCGGTCTCGCTCTACTTCCAGGACGGCCGCGGGATGAGCGCTCTCGCGGCCGGGCTCAGCATCTTCCCGGAGGCGTTCGGCGTCATGGCAGGCGCGCAGCTGGCCAGCCGATTCCTGTACCCGCGGCTCGGCCCGCGCAAGCACGTCATCCTCGGCTTGACCGGTGCCGCGATCTCCATCGGACTGTTCGGGCTGCTCGGGCCGGGCACCAGCCTGTGGTGGGCGCGGCTGCTGCTCGTCACGCTTGGCCTGTCGATGGGCAACATCTTCGTGCCGCTGCAGGCGGCGGCGTTCGCCACGATCACGCCCGCCGCCACCGGCCGCGCGTCGACGATGTTCAACGCGGTCCGCCAGCTCGGCGGCGCCATCGGCGTGGCGATCCTGACGTCGGCGATCGTCGCGGTCGGCCCAGTGCACCTCGTCGCGGGACATCTGGAGGCGAACCTGACCGCCTACCGGGTGGCGTTCCTGGTCGCGGCCGCGTTCGCGCTGCTGGCCATCGGGTCCGCGCTGCGGATCCGGGACGCTGACGCCGCGCAGACCATTCCCGGCCGCACCCGGCGGGTGGCTGCCGAGGGCGCGGGCGCCCACGCGGCTGGCCGGTCGCTCCCAGCCGAGGAGCGCCCCACGCCACTTCTGGCCGAGTAGGACGGCACGGCGCAAGAGCCTGCCTCAGGGCTGGTGCCTGGCCAGGTACTCCTCGAGCG
>JASHSZ010000642.1 GCA_030040815.1 Streptosporangiaceae bacterium | reverse complement strand
ACCTTACGGCCGGATCCACGACGAGTGTGTCGACCCCTTCCCAACGGCTGCCAGCACCGTCACGGGCAAGTCGCCGGACCTTTACCGCATTTGACAACCTTCCGATTTAGGTCTCTGAGCGTGGCCGGATCAGCGTGGAGACCATGCAGCAGTACGAGGCGGCGCACTAGCCAGTCCGCTCCCGGTTGCCGCGCGCGGTGCTCGCGGCGAGCTGCAATGCCATCGCCCTTCCGGGATTGCGAACAGAACACGTTTCCGGGCCCAGAGGCCTAATGGCACGACCTGTCTTGCCCGCTCCGGCCTGCCGCGGGGATGAGAATCTGGCGGGCGGCCTGGGCTTGGGTGCCCTTGCCACAGTCAGAGCGTCGCAACTGCTGGGATGATCTCGCTGCCGATGATCTCGATCGGCTTGCGATCCCAGATGCGTGCGACGTTGCAGATGGCCGTGCCGACGCCCAACTCGGCGAGCCTGCCGAGCTCGTCGATCACCTCGTTAGCCCGTTCCCCCCGTTCGCCAACGTCTAGGTGAAAGAGCACACTCTTCTCGATCTCATCAAAGGAGCGGCCCTCGGCCTCACAATGCGCGCGCAGCACGTCGAGCTTATGCGGCAGCTGCGGCCCGGCGAAGAACAGGTTGCAGGCCTGCGCATACCGCGCCACCAGGCGGAGAGTCTTGCGCTCGCCTGCCCCGCCGATCATGATCGGCGGATGCGGCCTGGTGATCGCCTGCGGGTGGTTCAGCGGCCGGCTGAGCTCGAAGTATTCGCCGCGGAACGGCGTCTCGTCGCCTGACCACATCTGCAGGCAGATCTGCAGCGTCTCCTCCAGTTGCTCGAACCGGTCGGCCAGCGCCGGGAACGGGATGCCGAGAGCGCGCGCCTCCTGCTCATACCACGCCGCGCCGATGCCCAGCCAGGCCCGCCCGCCGGACAGCACGTCCAGTGTGGTGACGATCTTGGCGAGCACGCCTGGGTGCCGGTACGGGACGCCGGTGACCACGGTGAGCAGCCGGGCCCGGGACGTGCTCGCGGCCAGGTAGCCGAGCGTTGTGTAGGCCTCCAGCATGTCCTCCTCGGGCGACCCGATCCCCGCTATCTGGAAGAAGTGGTCCATCACCCCGATGAGGTCGAAGCCCGCGTCGTCCAGGGCGCGACCCACGGCTGCCAGGTCACTGCCAAGCCGGGCACCGCTCGTGCCGCTGAAATCCGCGATCGACACGCCGATCCGCACGGCCATCACCTCCGCGCTCAGCTTGCCACAGCTGTTGTGTAAGGGGCCTCAATGAGGCTAGAGGGCCGGGCTGGTTCCGCCGTCGAGATTGATGGCCGAGCCTGTCACGTACAAGGCGTGATCTGACCGGAGATAAGCCGCCAGATCCGCGAACTCGTCCGACCGGCCTACTGATCGCGCTGACAAAGATCAAGCGTGATTGCTGTCAGCCGGCTTTTGACTGGCTGATCTCTACGAGGTGGCCGTCTGGGTCTCGCAGGAAGCAGCGGATCTCCGAGCCCCAGTCATGCGGCGGCGTGAGGAACGCAGCGCCTCTGGACCGCAGCGCCTCGTAGGCAGCCTCGCAGTCAGCCACGCGCAGCGTTATCGCGTGACTGACCAGGTCGGCGTCGGCGGGCGGCTGGAAGACCACGGCGGGCTTGTCGGCGGTCGGGCCGCCCCCGCTGACCAGCAGCAGCCAGGTGCCAGCAAGTCGCAGCACCACGCTGTTTCCGCCGTACTCGCGGTACAACTCGGCGCCCAGGACGTCGACCCAGAAATCCCGCGACCGTGCCGGGTTGGAGACCACCAGGATGTGGGTGACCGCCACGTCGGGCCCGAGCGGGCCCAGCGGCTGCTGGTTCGCCATGATCCTCCGGTTTTCGGAGCAGGCAGCGCAGGTCTTGATCCCGGCGCCGCCTTAGGTGTCGAAGGTGCCTCAAGTCGACATTGACCGTCTTTGGCCCGGAGAAATGGGCCTGGCCTTCAATCAGGTCAAGCCCGTCCTGCGCCACGCGGGCTGCGTAGTTCTGCCGAGCACCGGCTACCATCGCGCGCTTGCGCTTGCGCACCGCGGCCAGGTCCACCGACACCGGACCGGTGCGTGCGCCATACTCCGCGCCCCGGCGCGCCAGGTAGGCGATGCGCGCGCTGGCGACCATCGTCTTGGTTGGTGTGCAGCCCCTGTTGACGCACACGCCGCCGGGGTGGTCACGCTCGACAAGCGCCACGTTGTGGCCCGCCTTCGCCAGCTCACCGGGGAGGAATCGTCCGCCCTGGCTGGTTCCAATGACGATCGCGTCATACTGCCCGTCGGTCATTCGCGTCTCCTCCACCAATCCTGGTGAGTTCGCCGACCGCCGCCAGTGCGATCGTAACGAGGCGGCAGACGAGTGGACGCGGTGAGGTGGCGCCTTTGCCACCCCACCGGCAGCAGCTCAGCGAATTACCTCGATCCGGCCGCAGGAACGGGACGGCAGTCGTAGATCGCCGTCATGGCCCGGATAGTCCTTGCCGCCTGCTCGCGCAGCGCGGCGGGCTCCAGAATCTCGATGTCGGCACCGAACCGGAGGAAATCAGCGAGCGCATTGTCGGCTGATTCGATCGGCACGCGGGCGCGCACCCAGTCGTCAGCATCGGCCGCGCCGATGGTCTCAACTGCGGTCACGGCCGCAGCGCTGAGCAGGTGACGCATGCGCCGGACACCCGCAGCGGACAGGCGGATCACTGCGTGCCCGGTATACAGCTGCCGGTGAAACTCGGCCAGATAGGAGTGCCAGTAGCGGACGAGATCGAAGCCTGGCTCGGGGGCAAAACTACCGCCCCTGGGAGTGGCCGTGACGATCTGGTCGACCCGGTAGGTGCGCATCACCCGGTCGCAGCGGGCTACGGCGTACCAGGTGCCGGCCTTGAGTACCAGGCCGTGCGGCTCCAGCCGCCGGCTCACCTCCGTCGGCTCCTTCCATCGCCGGTAGGTGACCTCGATGACCTGGCGCTCCCAGACCGCGGTCGCCACGACCGGCAAGTACGGCACGTCCTCGGGGTGGCGGTACCAGCCGGGGGCGTCCAGGTAGAAGCGCTCGGTCAGACGGTCGGCGTGCTCGCGCAGTGAGGCAGGCAGCGCGGCCCGCAGCTTCAGCGTCGCGGTCGCGAGCACGCTACCGAGGCCAAGCTCGGCCGCAGGACCAGGCAGCCCGGACAGGAACAGCGCCTCGGCCTCGGCGGCGGTGAGCCCGGTCAGCCGGGTGCGATAGCCCTCGAGTAGCTGATAGCCGCCAGCGTGCCCGGCGTCGCCGTACAGCGGGATGCCAGCCGCGCTGAGTGCCTCGGCGTCTCGGTAGACCGTGCGGACGGATACCTCCAGCTCGTCGGCCAGCTGCTGCGCCGTCATCCGCCCGCGGGTTTGCAGCAGCAGGAGCAGGGACAGCAGGCGGCTCGCGCGCATGCGCCAAGTATCGCCAGATGCGCTGACAGCCGGTGATCGACGCCACGTCGGCGGCGCTTCGGTGCACGTTCCCCGACAAACGGGAAGAAGTCGCAGCCACGTGACCGGGACCGCGAGGGCGCCGGCTCACGCGCGCTGCTAATCCTCGCGCTCTGATCCGCGGTACAGCTGGAGCGCTTCGGTCAGCCGTCGAACTGACTGCTCGTTGAACGGCACGCACTGGAACATGATGTGCGGCACGCCGAGATTTGCGTAACCCCTCATGGCTGCCGCGATCTCCCGCGGCGTGCCGGTCAGCAGATTCTCGAAAGCTGCTGGCCTGTCCGGCCGCAGGTCAGGAAACCACAGGCCGA
>JASHSZ010000641.1 GCA_030040815.1 Streptosporangiaceae bacterium | reverse complement strand
TTACCTGCGCTTCTCATCCACGCACAGGGCCACGGCATTGTCAGGCGGTTTCAGGTACAACCCGAACGACGTCCCAGACTTTCGCTTCTAGCTCCGGGTCAGTGGAGAACTTGAACGTCTCGCGCCGCCACGGCTGAAGCCGCCACTTCCGCCAGATCCGCGCGACCAGACGTTGGAGATGCCCAGCTGGGCTGCAGCAGCCGCGACGTCCAGTGCGTCACCCGCAGCCGCAGCGGCGGCGGCTCCGGTGTCGCCAGCAGGGCACCTCATGACCACCGACGGCCTCCGGGGCTGCTGGTGTCCGACAAACGCTAACGGACCCGGACCTGCTGCGGCCGTTCTCGCTGTCGGCGGGCGGCACGCAGGTCGTGATCACGGCCACCGACCGGGCGTTCGCTTGGCTGGGCACGGAAGTCGACATCCCGAAGTTCACTCGCGAGAAATCGGTTCGCTACCTCGCGGAGGCCACGGGCCTGGATGACCCTGCTGGCGCTGCCCAGGTCGCGGACGAGCTGGGCGACCTGCCGCTGGCTGTGGCACAGCTCTGGTTCCAGGTCGACAATCAGACTGATAGCACGAAGGTGCCGGTGTTATGAATGCCGCGCGGCGAACACGGCCGAGCGCCGAAGACAGCGGGCGCAGCTGGCGGCCGGTCAGCCAAGCCCACCGATGATCAAGCTGAGGTTCTATACCGCGCTCCCAGATGCGATTACCCGAGCCCAGCGCTCCCAGGCTCGGAAACAATCCGAGCGTAACCGGAATCCGCCCACCGATCTGCCGTCACAGCCCCGCCTGCCAAAACCGGCACTGGCGAGCCCGCGACAGCCGAGACCAAGCAAGCGACAGGCCGTCTTGCCCGCACTGCCGCCGCTGCCGGACAAGCTCCCGCCCGGCGCGATCATCGTCACCAACTGGCTCGCCGCAGCACGCGCCGGGTACACCGTCACACCCATCGCGCCGCGCTAACCAGACCCACAACGCGCTACTGGCTGCCTAGCAGCCAGTAGCACCCGAACGTGGACCAAGATCAGCACATTTGAAGGCCTTCTCTCCTATCCCCTTTCCGTCGATTTCATAGCCACAAATAGGACATAGCGCCCAGCCCGTCGCACAGGATCGAAGATTCTTCCCGGCCACCGAAAGCCTGCCGGTACACGGTGCTTTAGCCGTGCTCCAGCGGCTGCATCGCGGTCAGGAAAGCGGACTTCAGTCCGTGGCCGCCATGATCAGGCCCGCCAGTAACAGGCGGTGACCACAGTGCGACGGGAGTAGCTGATGTGATATAAGTCATGCTATGTCTGGCTAGCCTGCCTGCCCGCCCGGTGCGGACTCCCCCAGTGGCGGGGCCCGGCCAGCCGGAATCGCCTACGGGTACGGGGTTTCCGGGTGCGCGGGCACGGGGCGACACAAGGCTGGCCGACGGCGGAGACGGCTGACGGGGATGCGGTGACCCACATCGATTCATCCGGCTTTTCGGCATTCGGCTTGACCTTGCGCGGTCAGCGGCCTACCGTCACTGTCCGTAACCGTTACTTTCAGCTACGACAGGCTAAAGGACCGTAACGATGGCATCTGACTACGCCAAGACCCTCGGCGCGAGGTTGCGCGCCATCCGCACCCAGCAGGGGCTCTCCCTGCACGGCGTCGAGGAGAAGTCCCGCGGCCGGTGGAAGGCCGTCGTGGTTGGCTCGTACGAGCGTGGCGATCGGTCGGTGACGGTCCAAAAGCTCGCCGAGCTTGCCGAGTTCTACGGAGTGCCGGTCTCGGAGCTGCTGCCTGGCGACGTCGTGCCGACGCTGATCGCTCCGGCGCCCAAGCTTGTCATCGACCTTGAGCGGATGGCGTCGCTGCCCAAGGACAAGGCGGGTCCGCTGGCACGCTATGTGGCGACGATTCAGAGCCAGCGGGGTGACTACAACGGGCGCGTGTTGTCCATCCGGCAGGAGGACCTGCGCTCGCTGGCGGTCATCTACGACAAGTCTCCGGTCGATTTGACCGAGGAGCTCATTAGCTGGGGCATCCTGGGCGCAGACGCGCGCGGCGCGGTCGAGGCGTTCTGAGTTCCGCTGGGGCCGCGTCCGAGCCCGCTGCAGCACGCTGCGGCCTCGGGCGCGGCCCCAGCGCCTTTGCGCGAAGGTCAGCCAGCCGTCGGCAGTGGCAGCAACTGCTGCCCAGCGACGATGCCGAGCGCCCCCTCGGCCAGTGACACGAACGTCCCGGCGTCCCGCAGCAGTTCGTCGGCCTCGAACGCAGTGACCGCGCGGGGCAGCCCCGCCTCCGCCGCGGCCCGCTTGGCGGCGCCAGCGGCAAAGAAAGCGGCCCACTCCCGCAGCGCCGGCTCCACCTTGGGCAGTAGCTCCCAGACGCTTTGCGGCCTGCGCCGCCGCGTGCTCGGCGGCTCGGCCCTCGCCGCTACCACCGCCGCAGCTGCACGCAGCGCGGCCAGGTGGGCGCCCACGTACCGGGCCCCCGGAGTGGCCTCTTCCTCGGCCGCGGCTAGCCCCTGCCGGGCGGACTCCATCAGCGCGACCGCCGACGGCGCCAGGCGGCACTGCTGGCCCCGGTGCAGCGATGGCACCGCGACGATCGGGCTCATGGACGCTCCTTCACTTGGTGCGCGGCCGGGCGCGGCGCTTCCCCACACCCCACCCGGCCCGAGCGAGCGGCCGGAAAAGGGACCGACCGGTCAGCCGCACACCTTTATTCGAACACATATTCGTCATACTGTCTAGCCAATACCACTGCCTTCGAACGTACTAGGAGGGTCTGACAAAACCGCCGCCGTGTCGCGTTGCCCGGTGGTCGCGCGGCTGCCCTGACCCCTGACTAGGCTGTGCGAGTGCAGGAAGTCGTTACCATCGCCGAATTGAGCCAGTCTGGCTTCCTGAGCATGATCGACCAATTCGTGACCATTTACGGGGCCGCGATGAGTGCCGACCCTGATGAGCTGCCGTCGCGGCGGGCGATCATGGAGCGGCACGCGGTAAACCCTGGTTTCCGAGCGCTGGCGGCGTCGGCTGCCACGGCAGGTCGGGTCGTTGCGTTCAGCTACGCCTTCCGCGGCCTGCCCGGCCAGTGGTGGCACGACGTCGTGCGCGCGGGCATCTCGGCCGAGTGTGGCCTTACCGCCGCCAGAGACTGGCTAGATGACGTGGTAGAGATCGCCGAGGTTCACGTGCACCCCGATTTCCAGGCCCGCGGTATCGGCCGGCGAATGGTGCTCGCCCTTGCCGCCGATCGCGCCGAGCGCACGGCCGTGCTGTCCACCAGGGACGCGCCGACCCCGGCGCGAAAGCTGTACCGGAGCCTCGGCTTTTCCGACCTGCTGACCGACTTCGTCTTCCCCGGCGGCGGTCCGGCCTACGCGGTCATGGGAGCCGTGCTGCCGCTTGCCGGTCAGCAGGCCCAGGTCAACGGCACCGGCGGCACCGGCGCCTAGCCGGGCCCGGCTGCCGACGCTAACGATCCGGCCAGTCCGCCGAGGCCGAGCACCTGGTAGATCTCGCGCGTGGCCTGGGACCCGTTCAGGGTGTAAAAGTGCAGGCCGGGCACGCCCTCGGCGAGCAGCGTCTCGCACATGCTGGCGGCGAACTCGACGCCGATCTTGCGCACGGCGCTCTTGTCCTCGGCGTGCGCGCGCAGGTCAGCGGCGAGGTCGGCGGGGAATCGGCAGCCCGATAGCTGGACCGCCCGCTCGATGCCGGGGACGCTGATGATCGGCATGATGCCGGGGATGATCGGCACGTCGCAGCCGCGGCTCGCGACAGCGTCCCGAAGCCGCAGATAGTCGGATGAGTGGAAGAACATCTGCGTAATGGCGAATTCCGCCCCAGCCCGCACCTTGCGCACGAAGAAGTCGACATCAGACTCCCAGCTCAGCGCCCTGATGTGGCCCTCGGGGAAGGCTGCGACGCCCACGCAGAAGTCGCCGGACTCGCGAATCAGCCGGACCAGCTGCTCGGCGTGCCGCAGACCCTGCGGATGCGGCACCCAGTCCGCCTGGGGGTCGCCCGGCGGGTCCCCTCGCAGCGCCAGCATGTTGCGGACACCGACGTCGGCATAGGACCCGATAACGTGCCGCAACTCGGCGACGCTGTGATTCACGGCGGTCAGGTGACCCACCGGCGTCAGCGTGGTCTCCGCCGCGATCCGCCCGGTCAGCTGCACCGTCCGGTCCCTCGTGGAGCCGCCAGCCCCGTAGGTCACCGAGACGACGGTCGGCCGCAACGGCTCGAGCTGGCGGATGGCCAGCCACAACCGCTGCCACTCGGCTTCGGTCTTGGGCGGCATGAACTCGAAGGAGAACGACTGCCGTCCGTCGGCGATGAGGTCTCTGATAACAGGGGCAGCGCTGACTGGCATGTCGAGAAGGCTATCGGCAT
>JASHSZ010000640.1 GCA_030040815.1 Streptosporangiaceae bacterium | reverse complement strand
CGGTCGCTTCGGGGGCGGTCGCTTCGGGGGCGGCTGACCTGACGCCCGCCCTATCGGTGTCGAACATGGACGTCACCTACCAGGTGCGCGGGCAGGACCGCCTCGCGCTGCGCGACGTGTCCTTCACCATCGGCCGCGGCGAGTCCTACGGGCTGGTCGGCGAATCGGGTTCGGGCAAGTCGACGGTCGCGCTGGCCCTGGTCCGGTACCTGCCCCGCAACGGCCGGGTGAGCGCGGGGACGGTCAGCATCAACGGGCTCGACCCGCTCTCGATGGGCAAGGCGGCGCTGCGCGAACTCCGGGCCCGCACCGTCTCGATGGTGTACCAGGAGCCCGGGCGGGCGCTGAACCCGTCGCTGCGGGTCGGCCGGCAGATCGCCGAGGTGTTCCAGCTCGCAGGCGAGTCGCCGGGCTCGGCGCTGGCCTCGGCCGAGCAGATGCTGCGCAAGGTGCAGATATCGGATCCCGGCCGGGTCATGCGCCGGTACCCGCACGAGCTGTCCGGCGGGATGGCGCAGCGGGCGGTCATCGCGATGGCGCTGGCCGTCTCGCCGTCGCTGCTGATCCTCGACGAGCCCACGACCGCGCTGGACGCCACCGTCGAGGCCGAGGTGCTCGACCTGGTCGCGGCCCTGCGCCAGGAGTTTGCCACCTCCGTGCTGTTCATCAGCCACAACCTGGCCGTGATCGCCAAGATGTGCGACCGGGTCGGCGTGCTGTATGCGGGCGAGCTCCTCGAGGAAGGGCCCGCCGATGCGGTGTTCGCGAACCCCAGGCACCCGTACACGGTCGGGCTGCTGCGCTGCATCCCGCGCCGCGGACAGCGCAAGGACAGGAACCGGCTTGATACCATCCCCGGGTTCCTGCCGACGCCCGGCCACGCCAGCACCGGCTGCATCTTCGCCCCGCGGTGCGTGCTGGCCGCCGATCGCTGCCGGTCGGAGGCGCCGCCCTTCTTCGCCGTGGACGACCTGCGCACCTCGCGCTGCTTCTTCCACGAGCAGGCGCCCGGCATGCCCCGTGCCACCCCCGCCTCCGTCCCGCGGCCCGCGGGCGACGGGGCCCGTGAGGCGGGTGCCGACGGGTCCGGCGGGCCGCTGGTGGTCGTCGAGCGGCTGTCCAAGACCTTCGGGGGCGACGTGCGGGCCCTGTCCGGAGTGGACCTGTCCATCCAGCGGGGCGAGACGCTCGGGCTGGTCGGCGAGTCGGGTAGCGGCAAGACCACCCTGGCACGCGTCCTGCTCGGGCTGACCGGACCGGATACGGGCTCGGTCGTGACCCTGAACGGCACCCCGCTCAGCCCGGACGCGCGGCGGCGGCCGCGGCAGACGCTGCGCGCATTGCAGATCGTCTTCCAGAACCCGGACTCGGCGCTCAACCGCAGGCACACGGTGCGTAGCCTGATCAGCCGACCGCTCTCCCGGCTGGCCGGGCTTTCCGGCCAGGCGCTGCGGCACCGGCTGGCCGAGCTGATCGCCTCGGTCCGGCTGGAGGACCGGCACCTGCCGCTGCGCCCGAGCCAGCTGTCCGGCGGGCTCAAGCAGCGGGTCGCGATCGCACGGGCGTTCGGCGGCGGGCCCGAGATGGTGGTCTGCGACGAGCCGACCTCGGCGCTCGACGTATCGGTCCAGGCGGCCATCCTCAACCTGCTGGCCGACCTGCAGACCACCGAGCAGGCCACCTACCTGTTCATCTCGCATGACCTGGGCCTGGTCAGGTACCTGTCAGACCGGATCGTGGTGCTCTACCTCGGCCGGGTGATGGAGGTCGGGCCGTCCGAAACGGTCTTCGCCGGACCGCACCACCCGTACACCGAGGCGCTGTTCTCGGCCGTGCCGTCACTTGACGGCCAGCGGCACGACCGGATCAGGCTGACCGGTGAGATCCCGTCCGCGGCCGACCCCCCGTCAGGCTGCGTGTTCCACACCCGCTGCCCACGCCGGCTGACGACCGGCGTGTGCGAATCGACCGAACCGCCGCTGCTCGAAGGCGAGCCGGGTCACCTTACCCGCTGTCACATCCCGCTCGCCGAGCTTCGAAATCTTCAGCGAATTGAATCCGCCCCATCTCAGGGAGGCTCGTAATGAGCAGGAAGATCGACCATCAACAGCTCGGGCGCCTGCAACGGGGCCAGGGCGAGATCGCTAACCACATCATCGACGAGTTCGCCGCGGGGCGGCTGTCCCGTCGCGAGTTCATCCGCCGCGGTACCGTCGTCGGCATCTCGGTGCCGCTGCTCGGGTCGATCATCGCGGCCTGCAGCAGCAGTTCGTCGTCGACGAGCTCGGTGACGACACCCTCGTCGGCCAAACCCGCGCCCGGCGCGGTGATAAGGGTCGGCATCGTCACGCCGACCGCCGCGATCAACCCGGTGACGGTCGCCGACCAGGGCGGGCTCGACATGCTCGCGCAGACCGGAGAGTACCTGTGCCTGTCCGGCCAGACGCTCACCCTGCAGCCCGTGCTGGCCACCAGCTGGTCGGCGAACTCCACCGCCGACGTCTGGACGTTCACGATCCGGCAGGGGGTCAAGTTCCACGACGGCACCCCGCTGACCGCCGACGACGTGGTGTACACCTACAAGCTGCAGACCAACCCGGCGAACGCGTCGAACGCGCTGTCCGCCTTCGGCGGGGTGCTCCTGCCCGCCGGTGTGGTGAAGGTCGACGACTACACGGTCGCCTTCCACCTGGAGGCCCCGAACGGGAACTTCCCGTACCTGACCTCCTCCGACAACTACAACATGATAATCATCCCGAACGGCTACGACCCGGCCAACTGGCAGAGCTCGTTCCTAGGCACCGGCCCGTTCGTGCTCAGCTCCTACACGCCGAAGGTGGGCGCCACCTTCACCCGCAACGTGTCGTACTGGGGGCCCAAGGCGCTGCCCTCGCAGACCCAGTTCACCTTCTACGACACCGAGCCCCCGGAGATCCTCGCGCTGACCGGCGGGACCATCGACGTCGTCGGCCAGTTCTCGGTGAGCGAGGGCGAGTCCCTGCTGTCCGGCGGCTACAACATCATCAAGCTGAGGTCCAGCGCGCACCGCGAGCTGTCGATGCGCTGCGACATGGCGCCGTTCACCGACCCGCGGGTGCGCCGGGCGGTGGCGCTCACGCTCAACCGCCCGGACATCGTGACCGACCTGTTCAAGGGTTACGCCGATATCGGGAACGACAGCCCGTTCGCGCCCGTGTTCCCCTCCACCAACACCAGCGTCCCGCAGCGCGCCCAGAACCTCAGCCAGGCCAAGTCGCTGCTGTCGGCCGCGGGGCTCCCGTCGGGATTCTCCACCAAGCTGGTCACGGAGAACTTCCTCGAGATCCCCATGTACGCCCAGATCGTGGTGCAGGAGGCGGCGGCCGCCGGGATAAAGATCGGCCTGACGGTGGAGAGCTCGGCGGCGTACTACGGCAAGGCCACCTTCGGGAACTCCGACTGGCTGGACGCCACGATGAGCCTGGTCGACTACGGGCACCGCAGCGTGCCGAACGTGTTCCTGACCGCCCCGCTCCAGACGATCAACGCCAAGACGGGCACCGGCTCGTGGAATGCCGCTCACTTCAACAGCTCCCAGTACGACAGCCTGGTCGCGCAGTACATCGCCGCCGTCGACCTGTCCACCCAGCGCAGCATCGCCGGGCAGATCGAGACGCTTCTGCTCGACCAGACGCCGATCATCTACGGGTACTTCTACAACTACCTGTCGGCGACGGCGATGAACGTCACCGGCGCGTACCCGACCGCGATCGGGCACATTTTCCTGTACAACACCACGAAGAGTTAGCACCCTCGCGTACAGCTGGCGCGGGCCCGGTGTGGGTCCGCGCCAGCGCGGGAATGGCCGGGGTGTAGAGTGCGCCGGGCCACCGGTGCGGTCGGCATCAGCGCCGTCGGCATGTGGTACGCCCGGGTTCAGCGCGCCGGTAGTGCGCTCGGCCTGGAGGGGAAGGCATCCCGGATGGCGACCGATAAGCGAGCCCGGCACGACGGCCACGGATCCGGGTACGGGCACGACCACCGGGACGTGTCAGGCGGCTGGCTGCGCCCGGCCGTGTTCGGGGCCATGGACGGGCTGGTGACCAACGTGTCGCTGATCGCCGGGGTCGGCGGCGGCGGCGGTTCGGCGCACACCATCGTCC
>JASHSZ010000639.1 GCA_030040815.1 Streptosporangiaceae bacterium | reverse complement strand
ACACCGCGAGCAGATCACCCGTGAGCTGATCGCCTTGTACCGGCCGAGCTGCAACGAGCAGCAGTTCGACAACGCGTGGAAGGACCACTGGATCGGCGAGTACTCCGCGCCCACGACCGGGCCAGTCGCCCGGCGCGGCCCGGACCAGTCCGGCCATACCTGACTTCAATAAGGCACGGGCGGCGATGGGTGCCCCGGTTACTATCGCGCTGGCAGTAGCAACGAGGCACCCATACGGCTCGAAGCCGCCCAGCCGGTCGGCTATGGCTGGGGCGCGAACCCGACCGCGTCCAGGAGCCTGGACCGCCGGGTGCCTGAGGCCGGTCGCGCTGGCTCGGGCACCTCCAGGGCCTCCGGCCGCGGCGTCACATCCGCGACGATCTGCTCGGCCATCCCGTACAGCAGCGGGAGCGCGCCGGCCACGACGCCCCCGGTCTGGTTGATGTGCTCGACGCCGGGAACGATCGGCTGAGCGTTGCGGCCAACGGCCCGCACGAGGTCAGCGCAGTCTTCCAGGTTCCCGGCGATCCGGTTCAACAGCGTGCCGGTCCAGAACAGGTACACCGCGAGACCCGCGATCAGCAGCAGGATCGCGATGACCGTGAGAACCACCAGCGCCGTCATGACTTCACCTTTCCGAGCACTCGGCCGAGGAACAGATGGTGCTGCAGGCCCTCGGCCAGGACCAGCTCGACGCCGTCCGCGACCTGCGGGATGAGGGCGGCGTCAGCAGTGTTGGCCTCGGCGGCCTTGAGCGTGTCCCGGACCGTGACGACCCGGCTGTCGATCCGCTTCACCAGGTAGATGAGCAGGCTCAGCAGCGCAGCCACGGCAACGACCACAACGAAGCCGAGAATGACCGCCACCGTCCACGCGGTGTCCTCGCCCGGAGACATTGCCAGGGTGTGCATGGTCAGCCTCCCAGCCTGGCGCGGCCGCGCTGCAGTCCGCCGATGATGGTCACCGCGTAGTCGATGGTCGTGCGCAGCGCGCCGAGCGGCGCGGTGTTGCGGACTGCGTCAGTCAGACCGCCATTGATCTTCTGTGCCTCGTCGCCGATCGACCGCGCGAGCAGCAGGATCGGCACGACCAACGCGACGACCACCACCACAAGGACGATGCCGATGACGTAGCCGAGGGTCCAGCCGAAGTGACTAGCGCCGGCCGCGGCAACCAGGTGTGTGCTCATCTCAATCTCCGTTCCTCACCCGGTTGCGTCTCACACCGTCTCGCAGAAGTCCCTGACGGGCTTCAGGCTCGCGTTGACCGAGGTGAGCCGCTCCGGCACAGTGCTGGTGAGCTGCGCGATCGCCTGCACACCGCCGGTCGTCGCGACCAGGGTGGCGCGGATCGCGCGCAGGTGGAAGATCACCCGCAGCAGGCCGACGGCGGTGATAGCCACGATGAGCGCCGACACAATCAAGGTGAACCATGCGGCTGCTGGCATTGGGGGGTTTCCTTTCCTCAGCCGGGCGGGGTCCCGGCGGGTCACTACGTAAGCGGAGCTAGCCGAGGAGCTTTGCTACTGAGCCCGCATAGCGGACGGCGCCGACCGAGATCTCGTTGACCGTCGTGTCGGTCGTGGCGAGCGCGTCCGGAACCGGGGTCAGCTCGCCGATGAGGGCGACGCCACCGCTCAGGATGTCGTCGGTCGCGTGCCGGATGCGCTCGAGCGCGGCGAGCACGCGGTTCAGCAGGAAGATCACCACTGGCAGCACGACGACCAGCAGGACCACGTTTCCGATCCACCACAACACCATGACTCTGCTCCTCAGGTTGCCGGCTGGTAGGGGAGGAAGAACCGGCGGAACACGCGCAGCAGGGCCATCCGGACTGCGCGCACACCCAGGGCGAAGCCGCTCGCCGGGCTTGCACTCGCCGCGGCAATCTGCTCGGCTGACTCGCCTCGCTCCACCCGCTCGATGCGATCCTGCAGGTTGACTGCGAAGTCGTGCATGAGCACGGACGTGACGTCAGAGATCATGCCACGGCCGTACTGCGCGGCCGCGCCGGCCAACTGCAGGTCCTGGGTCACGTCCACCTTCGTGCCCTGGCCCGCCCTGGTCAGGGTCGCGGTCACAATCATGCTGGCCTGGCCGCGGCCCTTCTCCTCCGCGCCGGCGGCGTGCACGACGATGCGCCTCGCGGCCTCGTCCCGCTCGGTGATGTCGGCGGTGCCGGCGAACTGAAGCCGGACGGGGCCCATCCGGACCGCCACGCGCCCGGCGTACTTGTCGTCGCCCAGGCTCTCAGTCAGCTCGGTACCCGGCAGGCAGCTCGCGACCTGCGGGATGTTGCCGAAGAACTGCCAGACCTTGTCGACCGGCTCGGCAACCTCGAACCCGTTCCTGATCAGCATCGAGTTTCTCGCTTCCGGTAGGCGGCGGGGTCCCGCTCGAACGCCTGGCGGCACCCAGCGGAGCAGAAGTAGTAGGTCAGCCCGTCGTGCTCAAGCCGGAGGCTGCCGGGGCCAGCCTCAACCGCCATGCCGCACACCGGGTCAGTGGCGGTGGCTGCGGAGACCGGCGTGTCGGCGCGCGCCGCCGCCGCGCGGTCGAGCGCGCCAGACGCACGGAGCTGGACCAGTTCGGCGATGATGGCGACGGCGATCTCCTGGTGCGTCGTGCTTCCGAGATCCAATCCGGCCGGAACTCTGACGCGGTCCAGCGCGTCGTGCGGCACCCCCCGGTCGGCGAGGTAGCCGAGCACCGCCGCCCCCCGTTTCGCCGAGCCGACCAGGCCGAGATAGGCGGGCCGCGCCGCGACCGCGCGCTCGGTGACCGCCTCGTCGTGGTGGCCCTGGGTGGCGATGACGACCATGGACTGCTCGTCCGCGTCCGAGGTGGTGAAGTCGGCGCCATCGATGAGATCGGCGCGCCAGCCCAGGTCCCGGGCGATATCGGCGAGCGTGTGCGCCATCGGCGAGCGTCCCACGACCACTAGGTGCGGAACGGGCACGACGGGCTCAATGTAGACCGCGAGGGCGCCGTCACTCTGACAGGAAATCGGGATGACCGCCATGCCGTCCGGAACTCCACCGCCGAACTGGTCGGGGCTGCCGAGCAGCAGCAGTCTGGCCGTGCCAGACGCGATGACGTGCTGGGCCTCGCGGATGACCGACGGCTCAGCGCACGCGCCGCCGATCCAGCCGCGCACCTCGCCGGCAGCGGTGATGATCGCGCGCGAGCCCGGCTGGCTGGACGACGGACCCTGCCGCCAGACCACCGTGGCGAGCGCGAACGCCTCACCGCGCCGCGACAGTTCCGCGGCCTGCTCGAGGACTCGCCAGCCATCCATGCCCGGCATCGCTAGTCATCCGCCCGCACCGGCGGCGCGCCAAACACGTCGCGGTGGTAGGTCAGCGCTTCCCACACCCGGTCGGGCAGCAGCGGCATGTCGATGTTGCGGACCCCGGTGCCGGAGAGCGCGTCCATGACCGCGTTGACGAACGCGGCCGGGCCGCCCACGGCGGCGCACTCTCCGATGCCCTTGGCCCCGATGGGGTGGTGCGGGCAGGGCGTCACCACCTCGCTGTGCAGCTCGAAACCCGGCGTCTCCCACGCCGTCGGGAGCAGGTAGTCCATGTAGTTCGAGCCCACGCAGTTGCCCTCGGCGTCGAACGTGATGAACTGCATGCTCGACATGGCGTACGCCTCGGTCAGCCCGCCCATGATCTGTCCCTCGACGATCATCGGGTTGATCCGGACGCCGCAGTCATCGACCGCCACGGTCTTGAGCACGTCCCAGACCCCCGTCGCAGGATCGACCTCGACCGTGACGATGTAGACCGCGAACGGCCACGTCAGGTTCGGCGGGTCGTAATACGCGGTGTTCTCCAGGCCAGGCTCCATGCCGTCCGGCATGTTCGCGTACGCGGCGATCGCGCACTCCTGGATGGTCACGCCGCGGTCCGGAGCGCTGCGCACATAGAACCTGCCGAGCTCCCACTCGACGTCCTCTTCCGACACCTCGAGCAGGTGCGCTGCGAGTCTGCGCGCCTTAGCCCGGATCTTGCGGGAGACCATCGCCACCGCTGCGCCCGCCACGGGGGTGCTGCGCGACGCGTACGTTCCCATCCCGAACGGCGCGGTATCGGTGTCGCCTTCCTCAACGACAACGTCGTCGGCCGGGATGCCGAGTTCGTGGGCCACGATCTGCGCCCACGTCGTCTCGTGGCCCTGGCCCTGGGTGCG
>JASHSZ010000638.1 GCA_030040815.1 Streptosporangiaceae bacterium | reverse complement strand
GTCGAGTTCGCGGTCGGCAATGCCCGGCAGGCGGCTCACTTCTACTCGACCGCGTTCGGCATGCGCTGCGTGGCCTACCGCGGGCCGGAGACCGGCTGCCGGGACGAGGCGGCCTACGTCCTGGAGTCGGGCACCGCCCGGTTCGTCTTCCGCGCCCCGGTGCGGGCTGGAACGGCGCTGGCCGCGCACGTCGCCACCCACGGTGATGGTGTCACGGATCTCGCCATCGGAGTGCCGTCCGCGACCGCGGCCTATGACTACGCCGTCGGGCACGGCGGCCGCAGCCTGCGGGCGCCGGAAGTGGTGGCCGACGAGCACGGCACGGTCACGCTGGCCGCGATCGCCACCTTCGGCGACACCCGGCACACGCTGGTCGAACGGACCGACTACGCCGGCCCGTACCTGCCGGGCTACGTCGCCGCGGGTCCGCTGACGGCCGAGCAGGCGGGGCCGTTCTTCACCGAGATCGACCACTGCGTGGGCAACGTAGAGCTTGGCCACATGGACGAATGGGTGGACTTCTACCACCGTGTCATGGGCTTCACGAATATGAAGGAGTTCGTCGGCGACGACATCGCCACCGAGTACTCCGCCCTGATGAGCAAGGTGGTCGCCGACGGCGGCCGCAAGGTGAAGTTCCCGATCAACGAGCCGGCTGTCGGCAAGAAGAAGTCCCAGATCGACGAGTATCTCGAGTTCTACGGCGGGCCGGGCGTCCAGCACGTCGCCCTGGCCACCGACGACATCGTCGGCGCGGTGCGCGGCATGACCGCGGCCGGCGTGCAGTTCCTCGGCACGCCCGACAGCTACTACGAGGCCCTCGGCGAGTGGGTTGGCGACACCAGGGTGCCGGTGGACGAGCTCCGCGAGCTGGGGATCCTGGCCGACCGGGACGAGGACGGCTACCTGCTGCAGATCTTCACCCGGCCGGTCCAGGACCGGCCCACCGTGTTCTTCGAGCTCATCGAGCGGCACGGCTCGCAGGGCTTCGGCAAGGGCAACTTCAAGGCGCTCTTCGAGGCCATCGAGCGGGAACAGGCACGCCGCGGCAACCTGTAGCAGCTGGCGGCCAGCCGGCTTCGCGGCCATCCGGGCGACCCCGCCCTGCTGCTTCGGTTGCCGGGTACGGCAGGGCGCGGCGGGATGGCTTCGGCCGCGAATACAGTGGATGGCAGGCGGGACCACCCTGGACCCGTCGGCTCATCGCAGGCGGCCCGTCGGCCGACCACCCGCGGAGCCATCGCAGGGACGACCGGGATGACGCAGCAGAACGAGACTGAGCACCATGTCGCCGGGGCAGAGCAGTCGGCACCGGCGCCGGAGACGTCCCAGCCAGCGCCGACGCCGGACATGTCCCAGACGGCACAGTCGGGACCTGTATACCCGTCGCCTTACCTCGACGGCGGCGAGGCCGTACCCCAGGCTTACCTCGCCCCGCCGCAGCCGGGTCAGCCGCGCTACGGCAGTGCGCCGGGCCTGCCGGGCGGTCGCCCGTTCGGCGACAGCCAGTCGCGGTACGGCCAGCCCAAAGGACCCCGGCCAGCTCCCCGCACGGCCGCCGCGGCCCGCCGCAATCCGGCCCTGGCGGCGCCGTGGAGCCGGCTGGCCGCCTCGGCGCTCGACTGGACCATCATCATCCTGGCGTCGGTGATCGCCTTTTGGTCGCCGCTGTCGCGAATCTGGCGCGAGCTCGAGGCCATCGCCACCCGCTACCCGGATCTGACCTCACCGGCCGCGCACGCGGCGATGACCAGCATCTCGAGGGACCCGGCGACCCAGCGCACACTCGTGTACTGGCTCCTGACCATGTTCGGGATAGCGCTGGTCTACTACTGGACGCAGCACGCGGTGTGGGGGGCCACGGTCGGCAAGCGAGCGCTCGGGGTGCGCGTCGTGCGGGCTGCGGATCAGGGCAGCATCGGCGTGCGGCGGGCGGGCATCCGTGCTGCTGCATTCCTCGCTGGACCGGCGATCTTGATGCTGTTGGTGACCCCGTTCAACATTGTCGGCGGCGTGCTCTGGCTCGCCGACGCCGGGCTGCCCCTGGTGGACTCGCAGGCGCAGTCACTGCACGACAAGCTGGCTGGCACGGTCGTGGTGCGGCAGCGCTGGCTCCAGCAGCGGTCGCGCGCGTCGCAGCCCTGGTAGCAGCCGGCCGGCTGGGGCCCAGGTCGGTTCGCGCGGGCCGCGGGTTAGCCGAAGAGCAGCGTGTACCCGGCCTTGCGCAGCTGGCTGATGACCGAGTCGGTGTGCTCTGGGCCCCTCGTCTCCAGGTGCAGGCTGACCTCCGCCTCGTCCACTCGCAGATCCGGCGTGACCCGCTCGTGCACAACGTTGACCACGTTGGCGCCGAGGGCCGCTAGCTCCATCAGCAAGCTGGCCAGCGTGCCAGGCCGATCGGGCAGCCTGCACCGGAACGCCAGGAAGCGGCCCGCGGCCGACAGGCCGTTCCGCAGGACCTTTGACAGCAGCAGCGGGTCGATGTTGCCGCCCGACAGCACGATGACAACGGGCGGCTCGAACAGGGTGGGATGCTCCAGGACCGCCGCCACTCCCGCAGCGCCAGCGGGCTCGACAACCTGCTTGGCCCGCTCCAGGCAGAGCAGCAGCCCGCGGGACAGGTTCTCCTCCGAGACGGTGACGATGTCCGCACCCAGTCGGGCCAAGACCGAGGTCGCCAGCTCACCCGGCCGGGCGACGGCAATCCCGTCCGCCATCGTGGCTCCCGGAGTCACGCTGACCGGCCGTCCGACCGCGATGGACGGGGCCATCGGCGCCACCGCCTCGGCCTGCACGCCGACCAGCCGCGCGGCGGGCAGGAGGGCGCTAGCCGCGAGGGCGACGCCGGCGGCCAGGCCGCCGCCACCGACCGGCACCACGATCGTCCGCACCAGCGGGCACTGCTCGGCGATCTCCAGGCCGACCGTGCCCTGTCCAGCTATCACGTCCGGGTGGTCGAACGGGTGGATGAAGACCGATCCGGTCTCGGCGGCCAGTTCTTGCGCTCTGGCCAGGGCGTCCTCGACCGCCGCGCCGTACAGCACGACCTCGGCGCCGTACGACCGCGTCGCGGCCACTTTGGGGAGCGGAGCGGCCGCGGGCATGACTACTGTCGCCGTCGTATCCAGCGCGGCGGCCGCGAGCGCGACACCCTGCGCGTGGTTGCCCGCGCTCGCTGCCACCACGCCGCGCGCGCGCTCGGCTGCCGCGAGCCGGGCTATCCGAAGGTACGCCCCGCGCATCTTGAACGAGCCGCCGTGCTGCAGGTTCTCACACTTGAAGTACACCGGCCCGGCGACGAGCGTCGAGAGCGCGCTGGACTCCAGCACCGGGGTCTGCCGGATCACCTGCTGCAGGATGGTCCGCGCTGCCAGCACGTCCTCGGGCGGAGGCGGGCTACCGGGCAGCACCGATGACGTCACGGCTGAATTCTGGCATTCGCGGGCGAGGCAGCGCGGGTTGGCACCCGGCTCAGTCGCCAGCCCAGTACCGGTCGGCCGCGAGGACGAGCGCAGCGGCACCAACGAGGCCGGCGTGCTGGCCGAGCGCCGCCGGGACCACCGTCACGTTGCGGGCGAAGCCCAGCCTTGCGTGCAGGCGAAGCGTCTCCTCCAGCGGATCGAACAGCAGCGGGCCCGCCTGCGACAGACCGCCGCCCACCGAGACCACCTCCAAGTCGCACAGGCAGGTCGCCGACGCGATCGCGATGCCCAGCGCGTGACCGGCCCGGTTCATGGCGGCAGTGGCGACGGGGTGGCCGAGCGCGCCGTCGCCCGCGAGGTCCTTCGCCGTGGCGTCACTCTGCTCGGGCCGCCAGCCCTGCGTCTGAGCCCACCGCACGAGAGCCGGGCCGCGCGCGATCGCCTCCACACAGCCGTGGCCGCCGCAGCCACACTCTGGCCCGTTCTCCGGTTCCACCACGACATGCCCGACGTGGCCGGCGTTGCCGGATGCGCCCTGCACGAGCCGATCGTCCAGCACCAGCCCGCCGCCGACGCCGGTTGACACCACCATGCCGAGCACGTTGTGGCGGCCCCGGCCAGCCCCGCGCCAGTGCTCGCCCGCCACGAGGCAGATAGCGTCGTTGTGCACCCGGACCGGCAGGCCACCGAGACGTTCAGCGAGCCTGCTCCGCAACGGGAACCGGCGCCAGGCCGGAATGTTCAGCGGCGACACGATCCCCGCGGGCCACTCCATCGGACCGCCGCAGCCGCAACCACAGCCGGCCAGCTCGTCCGCGCTGACGTCGGCACGCTCCAGCACCTGGCCGATCAGCGTGTTCAAGGTACTCCACAGCTGCTCGGCGTCCAGGCCGACCGGGGTCGGCGCCTGCACCCAGGTGTGCACGCGCCCGGCCGGCTCGACGAGACCAGCCGCCAGCTTCGTGCCGCCGATGTCCATGGCCAGCGCTGCGCGGGAATCCTCCATTCACCCTCCCTGGGTGCGAGCAAGGCAGGCGCCGACATACTGTCGAATGGTGCAGCCTACGACTCCGCACCAGCCGGTCCCCGAACAG
Source organism: Streptosporangiaceae bacterium (assembly GCA_030040815.1). The sequence continues at coordinate 1,121 of JASHSZ010000638.1, read as the reverse complement.
CTACCCGCCTCGACACCGCCGAATGTCACCGCGCTCGGACAGCTTCGGGCTAGCGGACACCAGCTTCGCACCGTCAAGCAGGAACTGCGGCAGAACCTGCTCGAGGCGATGCGCACCGGCGCGGATGCCTTTCCCGGCATAATCGGCTTCGGGCAGACCGTGCTGCCGCATCTCGAGAGAGCGATTATCGCCGGGCATGACGTGATCTTGCTCGGCGAGCGCGGTCAGGGCAAAACCAGGCTGATCCGGACGCTGACCGGACTGCTCGACGAATGGACTCCAGCGGTTGCCGGATGCGAGATCAACGATCACCCGTATGCTCCGGTGTGCGCCCGGTGTCAGCGCCTGGCGGCCGAGCTCGGCGACGAGTTGCCGGTCGTCTGGCGCGCACGCGCCGACCGGTACGGCGAGAAGCTCGCCACCCCCGACACCAGCGTCGGTGACCTCATCGGGGACATCGACCCGGTCAGGGTCGCCGAGGGCCGGACCCTGAGTGACCCCGAGACGATCCACTTTGGCTTGCTGCCCCGGACCAACCGCGGCATCTTCTGCCTCAACGAGCTGCCCGACCTCGCCGAGCGCATTCAGGTATCGCTCCTGAACGTGCTCGAGGAGCGCGACATCAGCGTCCGCGGCTACGCGCTGCGGCTGCCGCTCGATGTGGTCCTGGTGGCCAGCGCCAACCCGGAGGACTACACCAACAGAGGCCGCATCATCACCCCGCTGAAGGACCGATTCGGCGCGGAGATCCGCACCCACTACCCGCTCTCGCTCGACGCCGAGCTCGCGCTGATCGAGCAGGAGTCGCGCATCGCCTGGGACGGCACGGATCCCGGCGCCGTATTGCCCGCACACCTGGTGCAGGTCATCGCGCGTTTCACCCGGCTTGTCCGCGCCTCGCCCGCGATCGACTCCCGGTCCGGCGTGTCGGCGAGGTTCGCCATCGCAGCGGCGGAGGCCGTCGCTGCGTCGGCTGTGCGGCGGGCGGCGATCATGCACGAGCCGCAGCCCGTGGCCCGGGTCTGCGACTTGCCGTCCGTGGTCACCACCCTGCGCGGCAAGGTGGAATTCGAGGTCAGCGAGGAGGGGCGCGAGCAGGAAGTGCTCGACCACCTGCTCCG
>JASHSZ010000637.1 GCA_030040815.1 Streptosporangiaceae bacterium | reverse complement strand
GCCCGGCACGGCTACGGGGAGCTGGTTACATACCAGCCGGCTGGGCGCTTCTGGGCCCTCCAGGTGCGCGAGACCGCAATCTTCGCTGCCCTCGCTGTGGCCTTCACTGTCTTCAGCTTCTGGCGACTCCACCGCCTGTCCTGACCTTTCCGCTCACCAACCCAGCAAGCGACGCGTAATCCACGCTGCCTTTAGGCCAGATCGGCCAGTTCGAGGTGCGGTCCCGCATCAGCCTGGACCAGCACGTCACCAACGGCACGGTCTGCGGCATCGTTGTCGTCCGATCCGGCCGGATTGGCTCGCTTCGGCACGCTGTTGACACCGAGCGCGCGGCTCATCGCCGACCATCCAGCTCGACAACCTGGGTCATCGCGTTCGCGGGGACGCCGCTGGCAGACCGCTCATCGAATCTGCTGCGGTGGTTCAGCCGCCAACTCGCCCTGTCCACGTCTTGAGGGTCGCGTGTCGCTACGGAGTTATCTGCGCGCCCAGCTGGCGCGCCAGCGAACTGTAGCTTTCGGCGCGGTCCAAGGCGCGGACGTGCGCGCGACAGACGTGGCGATCGCAGCGCTGGCACGTTTCAATGCCCGTCGTCACGCACAGTCGGGCGTCTTCGCACATCTCGGCGAGCAGGCGCTGCTGCCCGGTGGTCAGGCATTGGTTGCGCACTCGGTTCGCGGCGGACCGCTCCGGTTGGGCGTCGTACGCCAGCGCCGCTTCGCGGACCAGCCCTATGGCCCGGCGGGTGTGCTCGTCGTCGCGATAGCGCAGGCCGTGCCGTTCAAAAGTCTCGAGAACCTCGGCAATCAGTCCGTCGACACTGGCCGCTATGCCCATGACCGGTCACTCGTGGGCACGGCAAGCTCCTTTCGGCCCTCTGCCTGTCACCGGTGCTGGCCAAAGCGGGCAATGGGCCGACCGCACCAGCGGACGATTGCTGGGGGGACGCGGATGCAGCGTTAAGGCGCGGCTAGCCAGCCGCCGCAGCCTCCGCGGGCTCGCCATGCAAAGCGGCCTGCTTTTCGGCAAGCAGCATCATCTCCTCCCTTGATAGCCTGCTGGCCCGCGCCCAGTAGAAGATAAGGAGGCTAAAAACCGCTACCACCAGCATGTCCCACCCGAATGGCAGGTGGCCGGTGTTGACCGGTGGCTTAACGGCGCCACCGTTGAACTGTCCCTGCCATGAGATGATGCCCATGCCGAGCAGGTAGACGGGCAGCCAGATCGCGGCCTTCCAGTCCAGCGGAGGTCGCTCTTTGTCGAACGTCATCCAGGCGGCGATCAGCACATAGCCGGCGACGATCGCGATGCCCAGCTTCCAGACGACCTCAATGCCGGACCAGTAGATGATCATGTTGGCGGCAATAAAGGCCAGCGGCGCGAACCAGCTGGCACCGGGCACGCTGTAGGGCCGGTCGGCCTCGGGCAGCTGCTTGCGGAAGGCCGCAAGGGCCAGCGGAGCGCCGGCGTACATCAGTACGCTGGCGCTGCTCACCAGGCCGACGAGCGACTGCCAGCTCGGGAACGGCAACAGGAACAACAGGCCGACCACGAAAGCGCAGATCAGGCTGATCCAGGGAACGCCATGCCGGTCGGTCTTGGCGAAGATCGGCGGGTAGTACCTGTTCCGGGCCAGGCCGTAGCCGATCCGCGAGGTCGAGGTCTGGTATATCAGGCCGGTGCCGAACGGGGAGATGAACGCGTCCGCGTGCAGGACCGCGGCTAGCCAGGCAAATCCGGCAAGGCCGGCGACTGCCGCGAAGGGATAGACCGATACCGGGTTGGTCGCCGAGATGCCCTGGAAGCCTCTTGTCAGCAGGCTTGATGGTGTCGCCCCGATCAGCACGATCTGCGCCAGGATGTAGACGGCCGCGCCGATCAGGCACCCGGCGATGATCGCGATCGGGAGGTTGCGCCTGGGGTTCTTGATCTCTCCGGCGAGCTGGTCGGCCTGCTCGAAACCCAGGTAGGAAAAGACGATGCCTGCGCCAGGGATCGCGCCGAACACTGCCTTGATCCCGAACGGCATGAAACCGCCGCCGCCCGGGCTGAAATTGGCCGCATGAAACTTGGTGAAGAGGAAGATGATGGCAACGACCGGCACGGCGATCTTCCACCACATGATCCCGCTGTTTACTTTGGCGAATAGGCGCATGGCCAGGAAATTGAGCGCGGTAAAGATTGCCATCAGGATGATCGTCAGGCCGAAGCCGAGGCCGGTGATGCTTTTGCCAGCCGGGGTGTAGATACCATGCCAGTAGTACTGGCCGTACTGCATCACGGCATAGCACTCGATCGGCGCCACCGCGACAGCCTGGAGCCAAGAGAAAAAGCCGAACGAAATGCCCGCCACGCTGCCGAATGCCAGGTGCGGGAACCGGGCGGTACCGCCTGCGACCGGGAACATCCCGCCCAGCTCGGCGTGCACAAGCGCCAGGATCGCCACGCACACGGCGCCGATAAGCCATCCGTATATGGCAGCCGGTCCGGCAGCGACGACGGCGAGCATGCCCGCGAACAGCCAGCCGGACCCGATTATCGACGACTCCGACGCCCAAATGGCGCTGATGAGCCCCATCTCCCGCCTCAGGCCTACATCCGCCGGCCTGGCGACAGAAGTGACCGCGTCAGTGGCCATGCCCGCACCTTCCTTTCCCTGCGCCAGCCCTATGGCGCATAACCGGCGCCCATCACGCCGCCACGGCGGACAGGCGACCGTTCTGGGACGGCAGCGCCTTTCCCTATCCGACGGACGTCAGCGTCGCAGACAAGATCACACCGGTCTATGCAGGCAGCCGGCAGCCTTCATGCAGATTGCTCGTGGTTTTGCCTGCCTGCGACACACGCGGCTAAACGCGACCAGTGTGTGCCACAATTAATGGGCAAAAAGGATCGTCGGTCACAACGACGTGGAGCCAGACGTGGGCAACGAGCCGACACCGAGGGTAGCTTTTGGCGTTCTTTTGCGCCGCTACAGATCGATGGCCGGTCTGACACAGGAAGAACTGGCGAAGCGGTCCGGCCTTAGTCTTCGGGCAGTCAGTGATATGGAGCGAGGCCGGACGGCTCGGCCATATCTCCGCTCGGCTCGACTGTTGGCCGACGCTCTTGATCTTTCCGAGTCCGCCCGGGCCGAGCTGATGATGACCCTGCATGACGGCGATCAGGGCACCAGCCCGCCCATGTCGCGGCCTGATGTGCCACGTCAGCTGCCTGGAACCATCCGGTATTTCGTTGGCCGGTCCGAGGAGCTACGAGCGCTGACCCGGCTGCTCGACCGGGACGCCCAGGAACCGCTCCGGACCGTGGTGATCTCGGCCATAGTCGGCACGGCCGGGCTCGGTAAGACCGCGCTAGCCGTGTACTGGGCCCATCTGGTGGCCGACAGGTTCCCCGACGGGCAGCTGTATGTCAATCTGCGCGGCTACGACACCCATCAGCCTGTCGACAGTGGGGAGGTGCTAGCTGGCTTCCTGCGCAGCCTGGGGCTGGCTGAACCGGATTTGCCCGCCGAGACCACCGAGCGAGCGGCTCTTTATCGAAGCATGCTCGCCGATCGCCGTGTCCTAGTGCTACTCGACAACGCCAGTGACGCCGAGCAAGTCCGCGCATTCCTGCCCGGCAGTCCGTCGTGCGCCGTCGTTGTAACCAGCCGGGATGCGCTCGCCGGACTGGTGGCGCGGGACGGAGCGGAGCGACTGGCCCTGGACTTGCTACCCACTGCCGAAGCGACCAGTCTGCTGCGGATGCTGATCGGCGAGCGGGCGGAGGCTGACCCGCAGGCCACCGTGACGCTTGCAGAGCAGTGCGCGCGGCTACCGCTGGCGCTGCGGGTTGCTGCCGAACTTGTCGCAGCGTCTCCGTTCGTGCCGCTCTCCGACCTTGTCGACGAGCTGGCTGATCAGCATCAGCGCCTTGACCTGCTGGACGCGGCAGGAGACCCACGGACAGCTGTGCGAACCGTCTTCTCCTGGTCGGTCCGGTACCTTGCAGACGATGCGGCACGAGCCTTCCGCTTCCTCGGGCTGCACCCCGGCGTCGACTTCGACAGCCACGCCGTCGCGGCGCTGACTGGCACGGCCGCGGGACAGGCTCGACGGCTCCTCGATCGGCTGGCCAGTGCCTACCTCGTCCAGCCGAGCGGACCGGGTCGGTACGGCATGCATGACCTGCTCCGCGCCTACGCCGCCGCTGAGGCCGCCAAGCAAGACAGCCCAGCTGAGCGGCGAGCAGCGCTAACGCGTCTGTTCGACCACTACCTGGCTACGGCCGCAGCGGCGGCGGACGCCATGTATCCAGGCGATCCGGACCGGCCAGACATACCCCGTTCCGGCTGTTGCGGCCCCGAGATCACTTCCTGTGCCGTCGCGTGGGAATGGCTTAGAGCCGAGCGCGCTAACCTCCTGGCCATTGCCGCCTATGCCGTCGGCCATGGCTGGCCGACGCATGCCATCAAACTGGCCGCTACCATCTTCCGCTATCGCGCTACCGGACACTACGACGCCGCCGCGATGCACTTGCTGGCGTGCCGAGCGGCGGCGCAGACCGGTCAGCAGGCGGCCGCAGGATCAGCCCGGATCATGCTGGCTGAGGCGCTGGCCGCCCAGGGACAGTTGCGGCGAGCAGCCGGGCATCTCAGGCAGGCGGGCCGTCTGTGCCGCGAGGCGGGTGACCGGGTCGGCGAAGCCCGCGCTCTGGCCAGCCTCGGCGCAATCCGCTACGACCAGGGTCGCTACGAGCAGGCTGCCAGCTATGAGCAGCAGGCCCTGGGTCTGTGCCGTCAGACGAGAGACTGGGCGGGCGAGGCCCGGGTGATGATCAACCTGAGCGCCCTCGATGTGCGCCAGGGCCGACACGTGCGGGCCGCCAGCAAACTTCGTAAGTCAATGGCCCTGTACCGCACTGCCGGAACCCAGGCCGGCGTTGCCTATGTCCTCTCCGATCTTGGAGATCTTGAGATGCGACTAGGACACCTCGAGGTCGCCGCTGACTATCTCGGTCAGTCACTCGCTTTGTGCATGGAGATCGTCGACCGGTTCTGCGAGGCAAGAACCCTGACGCGCCTCGGTGTTGCTATGTCGCGGCTAGGACGGCACGAATGCGCCGCAAACCATCTCCGTCGGGCTCTGGCCCTTCACGTAGGGGCCGATGATCTGTTCGGTCAAGCTGAAGCGCTCAACGGCATAGGGGAAGCCTTGCTTGCCGTCGGCCAAGCCGATGAGGCCTGCGATCACTACTCGCGGGCCCTGGCAGCGGCCGGCCAACTCGGCGACATGTACGAACAGGCACGGGCGCACCACGGCCTTGCCAGCGCCTACCAACGGGACAGCGACAGTCAGCGCGCACGCCATCACTGGCGAGAGGCATTGGCTGGCTACACCGCGCTCGGTGC
>JASHSZ010000636.1 GCA_030040815.1 Streptosporangiaceae bacterium | reverse complement strand
GAGTTGCGCCAGGTGAAGTACGTATACGACTGGTGGAAGCCGATCTTGGCCAGGGTGTGCATCATGGCCGGCCGGGTGAACGCCTCGGCCAGGAAGATCACGTCCGGGTCGGTCTGGGCGATGTCGGCCAGCAGCCGCTGCCAGAACGGCAGCGGCTTGGTGTGCGGATTGTCGACCCGGAAGATCCGCACGCCGTGGTCCATCCAGTGGTGCACGAGCGCGCGCACCTCGGCGTAGATCCCCTCCGGGTCGTTGTCGAAGTTGAGCGGGTAGATGTCCTGGTATTTCTTCGGCGGATTCTCGGCATAGGCGATGCTGCCGTCCGCTCTGGTGGTGAACCATTCCGGGTGCTTTTCGACCCACGGGTGATCGGGCGAGGCCTGCAGCGCGAGGTCCAGGGCCACCTCGAGCCCGAGCCCGCCCGCGCGCGCCACGAACGCGTCGAAGTCCGCCATGGTGCCGAGCTCGGCATGGATGGCGTCGTGGCCGCCGTCGGGTGAGCCGATCGCCCACGGCGAGCCCGGATCTCCGGGTCCGGCCATGAGGGTGTTGTTCCGACCCTTGCGCGCGGTCGTGCCGATCGGATGGATCGGCGGCAGGTACACCACGTCGAAGCCCATGTCGGCGATCGCGCCCAGCCGCCTTGACGCCGTGCGCAGCGTGCCAGATTTCGGCCGGCTGCGGTGCGTAGGGTCGAGGACCGCACCCTCCGACCGCGGGAAGAATTCGTACCAGGCGCCATACAGCGCCCGCTCGCGGTGCACGATCAGCGGATAGCTGTCCGATCGCGTCAGCAGGTCACGGAGGGGGAACGAGCCGAGCGCCGCGTCGATCTCGGTTGCGAGGGCCGCGGCCAGGCGTTCCTCCGGCGGCAGCTCGGCGTCTGCCAGCCGCCTGGCAACGGTCGTGAGGGTAGTCCTGGCCGCGCGTGCCGTGCGCGCTTGCGTTGGCGGCATGGCCTTGGTGGTCTTGATCTGCGCGGCGGCGCGCTGCAGTAGCAGCGCGCCCTCGGCGAGCATCAGCTCGGTGTCCTGACCGAGCGGGATCTTGATCTCGGCGTCGTGCCGCCACCCGGCGATGGCGTCACCCCACGCCTCGACGACGAAGCCCCACTGGCCCTCGCTGTCTGCCGCGACGTCGGCGCTGTAGCGGTCGGTACCGGGGGCCAGCTCGTGCATCCGTACCAGCGGCCGAGCCCGGCCCGCGGGGTCGACGAGCACCACGCCCGCCCCCAGCATCTCGTGGCCTTCGCGGAACACCGTGGCACTGACCTGGAACACCTCGTGCGGCACGGCCTTGGCCGGCGTGCAGCCGTCTAGATCGCCCGGCAGCCGGACGACCGGCTGCACGTCGAGAATCGGGATTCTGCCGATCACGGTGGAAAGTTACCCATCAGCCGAGCGCCGCTACCGAGTCGGGTCGGCGTATGCCACCTCGGCCGCGCATGAGCGGGCGGCCGCGTGGGCATGGACTCGTCGTTCCCTTCCCATCTCAGGCGCCGACGGGTGCACCGGGAACTCCGTCGCGTCGGTTAGGGTCGCTGGGCGTGAAAGCAATCCGCCGGTTCACCATCCATCCGGCCCTGCCAGAGGCACTGGCGCCGCTCCAGGCGCTGATGCTGAATCTGCGCTGGTCCTGGTGTGCGGAGACGCGTGACCTGCTCGCCAGCATCGACCCGGACAGCCGCGAGCTGGCCGAGGAGGATCCGGCGGCCCTGCTGGCCAGGGTTCCGCCTGCCCGGCTGGCCAAGCTGGCCGCTGACGGTCAGTTCCTGGCCCGGCTCGCGGCGGCCAGCGAGGACCTGCACGAGTACCTGACCTGGCCGCGCTGGTACCAGCGCGTGTCGGACGGCGCTGCTGGCTTGTCAGCGGAGCCCAGCGGGGCACGCGGTGCTCGCGAGGGACTCCCGGCCGCGATCGCGTACTTCTCGCCGGAGTACGGGATCACCGCCGCGCTGCCGCAGTACTCCGGCGGGCTCGGCATCCTGGCCGGTGACCACCTCAAGGCGGCCAGCGACCTCGGCGTGCCGCTGATCGGCGTCGGACTGCTCTACCGGCATGGCTACTTCACCCAGTCGCTGTCGGCCGAGGGCTGGCAGGCCGAGCGGTATCCGGCGTTCGACCCGAACGGGCTGCCGCTGACCCTGCTGCGCGACGACTCGGGCAGCGCCGTGAGCGTCTCGGTCGCGCTGGCCGACGGGGCGACGCTCGCGGCTCAGGTCTGGGTGGCCCAGGTGGGCCGGGTGCCGCTGCTGCTGCTCGACTCCTACGTCGAGGCGAATGACCCGCAGCTGCGGGAGGTCACCGACCGGCTCTACGGCGGCGGGTCTGACCACCGGCTGCACCAGGAGCTGCTGCTCGGCATCGGGGGCGTGCGGGCGGTGCGGGCCTACTGCGCCGGCACCGGCCATCCGGAGCCCGAGGTGTTTCACACCAACGAGGGGCACGCGGGTTTCCTCGGACTCGAGCGGATCCGCGAGTACATGACCCAGGGGCTCGCCTTCGACGCGGCGCTGGAACTGTGCCGGGCAGGCACGGTGTTTACCACCCACACGCCGGTGCCCGCGGGCATAGACCGGTTTCCGCGGGACCTGGTCGGCCGGCAGTTTGCCGGATCAACCGGGCCGGGGCCGACGGCTGACCAGATCCTTGCGCTGGGGGCGGAGACATTTGCCGGCGGGGACCCGGCGGTGTTCAACATGGCGGTCATGGGCATGCGCCTAGCCCAGCGCGTCAACGGCGTCAGCAGGCTGCACGGCGCGGTGTCCCGCGCCATGTTCAGCGGGCTGTGGCCGGGCTTTGACATCGACGAGGTGCCCATCGGCTCGGTGACCAATGGGGTGCACGCTCCGACCTGGGTGGCCCCCGAAATGGTAGAGCTAGGCAGGATTGCCGCCCGCCCGACGGAGGCTGTGCTGGCGGACGCTACGATCGCCGACCCAACCGACGACCCCGCCTTCTGGAACGTGGTCGCCGCGGATCCGGCCCGGATCTGGGCGCTGCGCCGGGTGCTGCGTGCCCGGCTGGTGGCCGAGGCCCGGCGCCGGCTCCGCGCCTCGTGGCGGCAGCGGGGCGCCTCGGCCGCCGAGCTGATCTGGATCGACGGCGTCCTGGACGAAGAGGTGCTGACGATCGGCTTTGCTCGCCGGGTGCCGTCCTACAAAAGGCTCACCATGATGCT